>NZ_JBWKQZ010000028.1:0-122826 GCF_059419025.1 Cupriavidus sp. GW821-FHT07C08 | reverse complement strand
TTGTCAACTTCACCCGAAGTTAACACCGTCCAATCCCGTTTACAACCTTTCCTATCGAGATGTGGGTAAAGGCAAGCCCGCCGGGCGGGAGAGGGGAGCCGCGACCATACGGTGTCAGCTACGGCCGGCGCTAGGGCAACACCCCCGCCCTCAGGCCGCCACTTTCTTCATGATCTTCACCAGCTTGTGCCCGTACGCCGGATCGGTGGCATAGCCCGCGCGCTGCAGGCCATGCGCCGCCTCTTCAGCCGACGCCGCGCTGACCACGCCCGCGTAGCGCGGGTTGTTCGTCAGCAGGCGGGCATAGTCGGCACAGGCCTCGTCATACGAGCCATAGGCACGGAACTTGGCCCGCACCTTCTGCGGCTGCCCGTCGACATATTCCGTGGTGGTGATCTCCGCCACGCGCCCCTTCCAGCTGGCGCCGGCCTTTATGCCGAAGACGTTGAAGGTGGTGGAGCCGTCGGCGTGCGTGATCTCGCGCTGGCCCCAGCCGGATTCCAGCGCGGCCTGGCCTACGATCAGCCGCGCCGGCACGCCGCTGGCGCGCGCGGCGGCTTCCGCGGGTCCCGCCATGCGGGCGACAAAGGCGCTGACGTGGGCCGGCGCGTCGTCCGGCAGCCGTCCCAGCTTGTCCTCGCCCTGGCCGCGGTCCGCGTACCACTGCGGCTGGTACTGACGCAGGCCGGCCGTGGGATTCCAGTTCTGCCCCGGCACGATGGTGCCGATCGCCGGCAGGTCGGCCTGCTCGCCTGCGTCGGCCGGGATCGCCCCAGCGCCGCGGCTGTCGAGCAGCCTTGCCATCTCGGCATCGGCCGCCTTGCCTGACTCGGCCGGGGTCATGGCGCTCATGCCGGCCGGCATCGGCGTGCCCGTGGCGCGCGCCAGCTGGCGCACCATCACATCGGCCAGGCCGATCCCGCGCGACGACATCTGCTGCGCAAGCTGCTGGTCCATCATCGACATATAGAGCTTGCTTTGCTCGTTGTCGAAGAGGCCGTCCTGCGGCGTGGCGTCGCGCATGCTCTTGAGCACCATCTGCGTGAACACCGCCTCGAACTGCTTGGCGACAGCTTGCAGCGTATTGGCGTCGGCGCCGCCGCGCGCGCTGTGCTTGAGCGCCTCGAAGCCCTGCGTGTCCAGCGCAAAGCGCTGCGTCAGCTCTGCCGCTTGCGGGGGTCGTGCCGTGTTCATGTCAGATGACTTCCAGCTCGGCGCGCAGCGCCCCGGCCGCGCGCATGGCTTCCAGGATGGTCTGCAGGTCTGCCGGGGTTGCGCCCAGCGCGTTCAGTCCCTTGACCACGGCGGCCAGCGAGGCGCCCGCCTTGACGATCTGCAGCGAGCCGCCCTGCTGCTTCATGTCGATCTGCGACACCGGCGCCACCACCGTCCGCCCTTCGCTAAATGGCGCGGGCTGGCTGATCACGGGTTGCGTGTTGATCACCACCGACAGGTTGCCGTGCGCCACCGCGCAGTCTTCCACGGTCACGGCCTGGTTCATCACGATGGAGCCGGTGCGGGCGTTCAGGATCACCTTGGCCGCGGCCTTTGCCGGGGTCACGTCGATATTTTCGATGCGGGCCAGGAAGCCTACGCGCGCGGCTGCCGACGCCGGCGCACGCACCTGCACCACGCGGCCATCCAGCGCCGCGGCAACGCCGCCGCCCATGGAGCGGTTGATGGCTTCCACCACGCGCTCGGCGGTGCCGAAATCGGTGTCCTTCAGTTCCAGGTTGAGCACGCCGCCATCCGGCTGGAACGGCGCCACCGCGCGCTCCACGATGGCGCCGTTGGCGATGCGCCCCACCGCCAGCTGGTTGATCTGCACCTTGCTGCCGTTGGCCGACGCGCCCGCGCCGCCCACCAGCATATTGCCCTGGGCGATGGCATAGACCTGGCCGTCGGCGCCCTTGAGCGGGGTCATCAGCAGCGTGCCGCCGCGCAGGCTCTTGGCATTGCCCATCGACGACACCACGATGTCCAGCTGGCTGCCGGGCTGCGCGAACGCGGGCAGCGAGGCGGTCACCATCACCGCCGCCACGTTCTTGAGCTGCATGTTCTTGCCGGCCGGCAGCGTGATGCCCAGCTGCGAGAGCATGTTGGTCAGGCTCTGCGTGGTGAACGGCGTCTGCATGGTCTGGTCGCCGGTGTTGTCCAGGCCGACCACCAGGCCGTAGCCCACCAGCGGGTTCTCGCGCACGCCCTGGAACGTGGCCAGGTTCTTCAGGCGCTCGGCCTTGGCGACGGTGGCAAAGGCGCCGAAGGCCACCCCCAGCGCCAGGCTGATCACGCTCAGGCGCAGCAGGCGGGACAGGAAACGGGCGAGCATGGGAGCAGACATGGCGCGGTCAGAACGGAGAGACATTGAGGAAGAAGCGCTGCAGCCAGCCCATGTTCTGCGCTTCGTCGATCACGCCCTTGGCGGTGTATTCGATGCGCGCATCGGCGACCTGCGTCGACAGCACGGCGTTGTCGCCGGTGATCGTGCGCGGATTGACCACGCCGGAGAAGCGGATGAACTCGGCGCCCTGGTTGATGGCCATCTGCTTTTCGCCGGAGACCACCAGGTTGCCGTTGGTCAGCACCTCCAGCACGGTCACGGTGATGGTGCCGTTGAAAGTATTTGCCGCGCTGGCGCCGCCGCTGGCCTTCATGGTGTTGGCGCCGTTGATGCTGGCGTTGCTGCTGCTGTTGAACAGGCCGCTGAGCGCGCGCGGCACGGCATCGAACGCCAGCGCGGTGTTGCCGGTGCGGCTGGCATTAGTGCCGGAATTCTTGCTGGCGTTGACGTTCTCGGTGATCAGGATCGTCAGGATGTCGCCCACATTGCGCGGACGCCGGTCCTCGAACAGCGGGTTGCCGGCGTAGGACGACTGGTAGATCGAGCCGGAAGCCGGGCCCATCGGCCGCGGCTCTGCGCGCGCGGTGGTGGGCAGTTGCACCAGCGGCTCGCGCGGCATCAGCGCGCAGCCGCCGCTGGCCAGCATTGCCACGCCGGCCAGGCAAACCAGCGCATGCGCGCCCAGGCGGGAAAGCAAGGTGGCCATGTTCACACCAATCAACCCAGTTGCGACAGGCGCTGCAGCATCTGGTCGGATGCCTGCACGGCCTTGCTGTTGATCTCATACGCGCGCTGCGTCTGGATCATGCTGACCAGCTCTTCCACCACGTTCACGTTGGACGCTTCCACGTAGTTCTGCTGCACCACGCCGGCGCCGTTCAGGCCCGGCACGGTGGTGTTGGGCGCGCCCGAGGCATCGGTCTGCACGTACAGGTTCTCGCCCATGCTTTCCAGGCCGGCCGGATTCATGAAGGTGGCCAGCTGCAGCTGCCCCACCTGCACGTTGGCGCTGGAGCCCGGCTGCGTCACCGACACGGTGCCGTCGCGCGCAATGGTCATCGACAGCGTGTTGGCCGGGATGGTGATGGCGGGCTGGATCACGAAGCCGCTGGAGGTCACCAGCTGGCCGTTCTGGTCCACCTGGAACGAGCCGTCGCGCGTGTATGCGGTGGTGCCGTCGGGCAGCGCCACCTGGAAGAAGCCCTGGCCCAGGATGGCCACGTCCTTGGCATTGCCGGTCTGCTGCGGGTTGCCCTGGGTGTGGATGCGCTCGGTGGCCACGGGGCGCACGCCGGTGCCCAGCTGCATGCCGGAAGGCAGCGTGGTCTGGTCCGATGACAGCGCGCCGGGCTGGCGGATGGTCTGGTACATCAGCTCCTCGAACACCGCGCGGCCGCGCTTGAAGCCGTTGGTCGACACGTTGGCCAGGTTGTTCGAGATCACGTCCATCTGCGTCTGCTGCGCGTCGAGGCCGGTCTTGGCAATCCAGAGAGAGCGGATCATGGTGGTCCTTGCGTTGGTCCTGGCACGGCGCGCCGTGCCGGTCAGTCATTCAGGTCAGTTGGTCGAGAGCAGCTGGTTGGCGCGCTGCTCGTTGCCGTCGGCGCCCTGGATCATCTTCATCTGCATCTCGAAGCGGCGGGCATTGGCGATCATCTCGACCATGGCTTCGGTCGGGTTGACGTTGCTGCCTTCCAGCGCGCCCGAGATCACGCGCACGGTCGGATCGGCCTCCAGCGGCTGGGCGCCGGGGCGCAGGCGGAACAGGCCGTCATCGCCGCGTGCGATGGCGTCGTTGGGCGGGTTGACCACGCGCAGCCGGCCCACCTGCGCCAGGCCGGCAGAGGCTTCGCCGGGCCCGCGCGCGGTGATGGTGCCGTCGGTGCCGATGGTTACCTGCGAGCCCGGCGGCACCGCCAGCGGACCGCCGTCGCCCATCACCGGCAGGCCGGAGATGGTCTGCACCTGGCCGTCCTGCGCCACCTGCAGCGCGCCGGCACGGGTGTAGGCCTCGGTGCTGTCCGGTGCCTGCACCACCAGCCAGCCATTGCCCTGCAGCGCCACATCCAGCGTGCGGCCGGTGTAGGTCAGCGGGCCGGCGCGCATGTCGGCGCCGGGGGTCGAGGCCAGCGTAAAGGCGCGCGTGCCCGCCTCCGGCCCCACCACCGGCACCGCGCGGTACAGGTTGACCTGCGCGCGGAAGGCCGGCGTGGAGACGTTGGCGAGGTTGTTCGATACCGCCGCTTGCTGGTCGAGTATCTGCTTGGCGCCCGACAGGGCGGTGTAGATCATGCGGTCCATGGCGGCGGCTCAGCTCAGCGTGGCGGTCACAGGTTGACCAGGGTCTGCATGACCGTGTCCTGCGCCTTGATGGTCTGCGCATTGGCCTGGTAGTTGCGCTGCGCCACGATCAGGTTGACCAGCTGGCCGGACAAGTCCACGTTGGAAGCCTCCACCGCATTGGAGCGCAACGTGCCCATGCTGCCGCCGGCCGTGCCGACCAGCGCCTGGCCGGAGGCACCGGTGGCCGACCACACGTTGTCGCCTTCTGGCTTCAGGCCTTCGACGTTGCCGAATGCGGCCATCACGATCTGGCCGAGCGGCTTGGTCTGCTCGTTGGAATAGTTGCCGGTGATGGTGCCGTCGCCATTGACCGAGAAACCCAGCAGGCTGCCCGAGGTGTAGCCGTTCTGGCTGAGCTGCTTGACGTCGTTGTCGGCGCCGAACTGGGTGGTGCCGGTCAGGTCCAGCGCCATCGACATGGCCTGCGCGCCGTTGACAGCCGGCTGGGTCAGGGTCACGGCATTGGCCGCGGGCGACTTCAGCGCGCCGGCGTTGTCGAACGCGAGCGTGAGCGGTGCGCCGCCGACCGGGTTGCCGTTGACGTCGGTGACATACATCTTCCAGTCAGTGCCGCCGCCAACAGTGGGCGCGCCGCCCGACTTGGCAAAGTACGCCATCAGCTGCTGCTTGTTGCCCAGCGAGTCATAGACGTTGATCGCCGTGCTGTAGTTGAACATGCTGCTGTCGGGCGCGGGCGTCATCGCCGGCGGCACGGCTGCCGTCGGGAACGGATTGGCCGGCACCTTGCTGCGCGAATCCAGCTGGAACTTGGCCGTGATGTTGCTGGTGGCCTTGGGCTCCATCTGCGCATTGCTGACCACCAGCGGCTGCGGCTGCACGCCGGCACCGCCGGCCACCCCGGCGGGATAGCCGGTCACCTGCAGGCCCTGCATATTGGTGATGCGGCCGTCTTCCTGGCGCTGGAACTGGCCGTTGCGCGAGTAGTAGACCGCGCCTTCCGGGCTCGTCAGGCGGAAGAAGCCGTTGCCGTTGGTGATGGCCACGTCCAGTGCACGCCCGGAGGCTTCGATATTGCCCTGGTTGAAGGACTGCACCACCGAGTTCACGCGCACGCCCAGGCCGATCTTGGTGCCCGCGTAGATGTCGGCAAACTGCGCTGCCGATTGCTTGTAGCCAACCGTGTTGGCGTTGGCGATGTTGTTGCCAATCACGTCCAGATTGGACGCGGCGGCGTTCAGGCCGCTTACCCCTTGACCGAAACCCATGATTGCTTCCTTTTGACTAGGCTGTCATTGAAGCCGGCCGGCGCCCGTGCGCTGCCGGCACCTGCGTGTTAGAGAATGCGTCGTACGTCGTCGACGTTCGCGGTCTGTCCGTCGCCCAGGTCCACCAGCACGCCGCTGGCGTCGCCGCTGATGCTCTGGACCTTGCCGTAGACCAGCGCCACCGGCTGCACCGAGGTGCCGTTGGCGGTGGCGGTCACCTTGAAGGTGTAGTCGCCGTCGGCCACGGCCGCGCCGGCGTTGTTCTTGCCGTCCCATGCGACGTTGTGCACGCCCGCGGTCTGCCCCTTCATGTCGATAGTGCGCACCACGTTGCCGTCCTTGTCGAGCACATCGACGGTGACCGCATCCGCGGTCGACGGCAGGTCCAGGCCGAACTTGCCCGGCACGCCGCCTGCCACCGAAACCTGCTTGCCCGGCACCATCACGGTATGGCCGATCAGCGCCGCGGAGTCCATGGCGCGGCTGGCGCTGACCTGCGACAGCAACTGCGACAGCGTGGCGTTCATGGTCTGCATGCCGCTGACCGTGCTGATCTGCGCCAGCTGCGAGGTCAGCTGCGCGTTGTCCATCGGGTTGAGCGGGTCCTGGTTGTTCATCTGCGTGACGAGCATGGTCAGGAAGTTGTTCTGCAGCTCGGACGCGCTGGCGCTGCCGCTCTTGAGGGCGTCGTTGATGCCCTGGGTGTTGCTGTTGCTGCCTACCGCGGAGGTGGTTGTCATGTCGGTTCGTTGTCTGCGTGCGGGTGGAGGCGTTGCCGATACAGGCCGGGGCTTGTCACTGGCCGATCGTCAGCGTCTTGAGCATCATGTTCTTGGCGGTGTTGAGCACTTCCACGTTGGCCTGGTAGGAGCGCGAGGCCGAGATCATGTTGACCATCTCTTCCACCGGGTTGACGTTGGGCATCACCACGTAGCCCTGGGCATTGGCCATGGGGTGCGTGGGGTTGTGCACCATGCGCGGCGGCGACGGGTCTTCCGACACGCCTCGGACCTGCACGCCGCCGATGTCCGTCTGCCCCGGCGTGGGCGCCATGCCGAACACGACCTGCTTGGCGCGATAGGCCTGGCCGTCGGGGCTGACCACGCTGTCGGCATTGGCCAGGTTGGAGGCGGTCACGTTCATGCGCTGCGACTGCGCGGCCATGGCCGAGCCCGCGACGTCGAAGATGTTCATTGCCGGCATGCGCTCTCTCCCTTACTGCTCGATTTATTGCTGGATGGCGGCCAGCATGGTCTTGATCTTGGAATTCATCACGGTCAGGCCGGACTCGAAGTGCACGGCGTTGTCGGCGAAGGCCACGCGCTCGGTATCCATTTCCACGGTGTTGCCGTCGACGCTGGACTGCAGCGGGATGCGGTAGGCCAGGTCGAATTCCTCGCGCCCCGGCGCCTGCGCGGGCAGATGGCGCACCGAGGTGGTGGACAGCGACATGCCTTCATTGCGGTGGCCGCGCTCGACGCTCTGCGCCAGCGTGCTGGAGAAATCGAAGTCGCGCGCCTTGTAGCCGGGCGTGTCCGCGTGCGCGATGTTGGAGGCAATCACCGACTGCCGCTGGTTGCGCAGGCTCAGCGCTTCCTGCTGGAAACGTAGTGCCGCGTCGAGTCTGTCAATCATCTGGCATCTCCCTGCTCACGTGAACGGAGCGAACGACCTTCTTCAGGGTTGCCATCTTAGGCGGCGACCTGTCACGCCAATCGGATGAATAAGGACGGGAAATCCATGCATTTCGGCCCGCCCTCGCGCGAGGGCCTGCCTACAATGGGACCCCGATGACAGATGTAAACGGGGCGCGCAGCCAGTCACGGGGCGGTGCGCCAGGCATGCCATGCATGCCGTGCCGTCCTTGCCGGGAAGTCCAGATGAAACAGAATCGCCGCAACGCCCGCAGCCTGGCGCAAGCCCTGCTGGCGGCCTGCCTGCTTGGCCCGGCCGCCGCCGGTGCCGCGCCGGCGCAGGTCATGCCCGTCGCCATGCAGGCGCCGGCCGCGCACGGCCAGCAGCAGGCTGCTTATGCAGGCAACCCCGCTGCCAACCCCTTTGCCGAAGACCCCGCGCGCATTGCCGTCGAACGCTTCCTGCTGCAGCAGACCGCCGGCCTGCCGGGCAAGGTCAGCGTGCAGGTGGCACCGCCTTCGGGTGGCCGCGCGCCGGATTGCCTTGCGCCCGACCCGTTCCTGCCCGCCGGCACGTCGCCGTGGGGCCGCGTCTCCGTCGGCGTGCGCTGCGGCGGTGAGCGGCCGTGGGTGCGCTACATGCAGGCGCGCGTGTCGGTGCTGACTGATTACTACGTCGCCGCGCGCGCGCTGGGCCCGGGCGAGCCGGTCAGCCAGGCCGATATCGAAGTCCGCCAGGGCGACCTGGGCACGCTGCCGCGCGCGGTGATCACCGATCCGGCGCAGCTTGCCGGCGCGGTCACCGCCAACCGTATTGCCGCCGGCTCGCCGATACGCGCTGACCTGCTGCGCAAGGCCGTCGCCGTGCGCCAGGGCCAGACCGTCACCGTGGCCGTGGAAGGCGATGCCTTCCAGATCACCAGCGAAGGCAAGGTGCTCGCCGATGCCGCCACCGGCAACACCGTGCAGGTGCGCCTGCGCAGCGGCCAGGTGGTCAACGGGCTGGTGCGCAGCGGCGACACCGTGGTGCTGCAGTAGCCCGCCGAAAATGCCTTGATCGTGGCCAAAAGACTGGAAACCCGTGGCGGGCGGCATGCGAAAATGCCGCCGAAACCGCTGCGCGGCGAAATCGGGGTGAGCGCCCTAAAGAATTCGCCGGCGCGACCGTAATGCCATAGGAAACCAGCAAGGAACGCCCCGTGAAGATCAACCACACCGCCTCGCCCCGGCCCGCCGACGCCCCCGCGGACGCCGCCGCCGCCCGGCCCCAGGCCGCGCCGGCCAGCGCCGCGGCGCCGTCCGCCGGCCTCAGCGTCAGCCCGCTGGCCGCCCAGGTGCGCGACATCAGCGCCCGCCTGACGCAGCCCGCGGACGACGATATCGACAACGCCAAGGTCGAAGAGATCCGCCAGGCCATCGCCGAGGGCCGGATCAGGATCGACCCGGGCAAGATTGCCGACGGCCTGCTCGCGACCCTGCGCGAGCTTGGCCAGGCCGAACCCCGATAGCCCAGATGAACCACAGCCTGATCCAGTCCCTGCAGCGCGAAACCGAAGGCATCCAGGCTTTCGGCCAACTCCTCGCCGAAGAGCGCGACGCCCTCAAGCGGGGCGACTTCCAGTCCCTGAGCGGACTGCTGACGCGCAAGGTTGAACTGGGCCAGGCCCTGTCCCGCCAGCTCAAGGCCCGCGAAGCCCAGATGGGCACGCTGGGCCTGCGCGCCGGCCCCGAAGGCCAGCTGCTCGGCCGCCAGGTCGACCCGGCCGTGGCCGACGCCTGGCGCCAGCTGATCTTCGCCGCCCGCACCGCGCGCGACGGCAACGCCCTGAACGGGGCCGTCGTCAACGCCCACCTCGATTTCACCCGCGAAGCCATCCAGGCGCTGCGCCAGCATAGCGGCGGGGATGCGGGGTTGTATGGGAAGGATGGGAAGGCGGCGGCCGGGGCGGGTGGGGTGAGTCTGGCGGCGGGTTGAGGCGATCGCCAGATGTTCCGTTTTTTCGTCACTTATTCAGAAGTGACGAAAGAACGGAACATTCAACTACCGAAACCCCACCACCACCTCATTGCTGCGCCCCTGCAGCACCGGCACCAGGCTCCCCTGCCCCGGCACCCGGAACGCAAACACAAAGCCCTTGGTGGCATCATCCCCGTAGAACGCATCGGTCTTGCCTTCCGCCTGCGACAGCGGCACGCAGCGCTGGGCATTGCAGAGATAGGCTTGCAGTTCCAGGGGTGGGGTTTTGGCGAAGCTGTAGCGCCAGCGCACCGAGGTGATGACCCCTTCTGACTGCGGCAAGACGCCGGTGGGCAGGATCGGCGGCGACACCGCGCGCTGTCCGCGGCCGTGGAGTGCCGGCCCGTTGACCGATCCGGTCCAGGCATGGCGGGTGCCGTCCTCGATGGCGGCCCAGGCGCAGGCCGATGCGGCAGCCAGCATCCAGCAAGCGCCGCGCGCGGCGCGGCCCGCCGCCTGCATCACAGCAAGCCGCGCAACTGGTTGCGCAGCCGCGTGATCGCCTGGCCGCGGATCTGGCACACGCGCGACTCCGTCACATCCAGCACCGCGCCGATCTCGCGCAGGTTCAGCTCCTGGTCATAGCACAGCGACAGCACCAGCTTCTCGCGTTCCGGCAGCCGGTCGATGGCGCGGATCAGCGCCTCGCGCATGCCGCTTTCCATCAGCACGGCCAGCGGGTTGCCGTCATCGCTGCCGCCAAGGTGCCGGTCCAGGAAGTCTTCTTCCCCGGAGCGCTCGAAATCCTCGTAGTGCAGCAGCTGGCAGCCATAGACCTCATTGAGCAGCAACTGGTATTCGTCCAGCGCCATCTCCATGGCCTCGGCCACTTCGGAGTCGACCGGCGCGCGCCCGAGCTTCTGCTCCAAGCCGCGCTGCGTGCGCTCGATGCGCCGGGTGAACTGGCGCAGGCTGCGCGACTGCCAGTCGTTGGCGCGCACCTCGTCGAGCATGGCGCCGCGGATGCGCTGGCTGGCATAGGTCTCGAAGCGCGCGCCGTGGGTGTCTTCATAGCGCTTGGCGGCATCCAGCAGGCCGATCATGCCGGCCTGGATCAGGTCGTCGATCTGCACGCTGGCAGGCAGCCTGGCGGCCAGTTGCAGGGCGATGCGGCGCACCAGCTGTGCATGCGCCTTGACCACATCGGCCTGTTCGAGCTTTCCCTGGATCGTGTACATGGTGCAATTCTCGTGAATGCTGGATTGCTGGACCGCCACAACGTGCGGCGGGGGCTGGCTCAGGGTCTGGTTCGGTGGGATGGCATGGCTGGCAGGCTCAGGCCATGGCGGCTGCGGGCGCGGGGGCGGACGTGTCCGCGCGCAGCGGCCAGGCGCCGATGCTGCCGGCGGTACGGCGCAGCGCGGTGGTGGCCGGCGCCGCCGGAAACGCCTCGACCACGCAGCGCCCCAGTTGCACGCCGCGCGCCACCAGCGGGTCGGACGGCAGCCAGCCCGCGCACAACGCCTCGACGCCCAGGTACTGGCTGGCCGTGCGCGCGAGGTTGCGCAGGATCGCCTGCACCGTGGCCTCGCTCGCGGCCATGTTGACGATCAGGTGGAACTGGCGCCAGGCATACAGGTGGTGCAGGCGCTTGATGCAGGCGTAGGCGGCGGTGATCGACGCGAGCTCAGGCCGCATCACGATCAGCACATTGTGTGCGCTGCCCGCTAGCGGTGACAGCGTGCCGTCGGCATCGACGCCGGCATCCACCAGCACGCTGCGAAAGCCGCTCGCGGCAGCAGCCGGCAAGGCACCGCCCGGCACAGGCCGGCCAGCCGGCAGTACCGACAGCACGCCACCGGGACCGGTGCCTGCAGCAGCTTCCAGCGACAGGCGGCCTGCGCTGACATCGGCCAGGGTGCCGGCGGGCCTGGCGCCGGACAGCCGCGTGGCGCGCGCCGCGGCAGCGTCTTCGTCGACCAGCAGCACGCGTTCGCCCTGCATGGCCAGCGCGTGCGACAAGCCCAGGGCCACGGTGGTGGCGCCGGCACCGCATTCGCTGGCGACCACGGCGATACGGCGCGTCGTGCGCGGCGCCAGCATCCGGCGCAGGCTCTCGGCCTGATCCATCGCGAGGGCGCTCACTGCAGGACCTCCATCGCTTCAGCGGGCACGGCGCTGCCGCGGCCCGGATAGTTTTCCAGCACGTCAAGCAATGCCAGCATGCGGCCCATGCCTTCATTGAGCACCGTGCCCGGCACCGCCACGCCCTGGCGCACCGTGCGGCCAGCCAGGCGCGCGAGGAAGGCGGGCGCGGCCGCGGTCGGCGCGTGTTCCAGGCGCAGCACCGACAGGCCCAGCTGCAACGCGGCCAGCGCGGCGCCGGCGGCGTGGCCGGCTTCTGCGTCCTGCGCGAAGTGGTCGATGGCGTGGCGCAGCGTGCGCAGGCGCGCATCGGCTGCGTCGGTCCACAGGGCCCAGCGCGCTACCTGCGCGGCGTCCTGCGCCAGCGCCGGATCGCACAGCAGGTAGCGGGTATCCAGCAGTTCGCCGGTGGCGCGGTCGGCCAGGCGGGCCACCACCAGGCAGGCATCGATGCCGCCTTCGGGCGTGCCCTTGCCGCGCGCCGGGCTGTCCGGCACGCGCACTTCCGCACTGGCCAGCCAGCGCACGGCTTCACGCTCGCGCACGGTGTCCTCGCCGACGGCGTGGAAAGTCAGCGTGTCGGCCAGCGCATCGAGCTTCCAGGCGGCGCCGGCGCTGACCACGCGCGCGGTCTTGCGCGCGCCGGCCACCCAGCGCTCGCCGGCCTGCTGCCAGCGTGCCAGCATGGCGGCGGATGGCACGGCATCAACCAGGTTGACCACCTTGCGCGCGGCGCTCATGGCGGCGCGCAGACTGGCGGCATCGGACTCGGCCTCGCCCAACGGCTGGCCGGCACGGCCGGTCGGGGTCACAGTGGCGGCCAGCGGCATGCCGTCGCGGTCGGCGAGCCACAGCGTGTGCTGCATCGGCTGCGGCGTGCGGCGGCCGGGCACGGCCACTTGCAGCGTGGCGGCGCTGGCCAGCACGTACCGCTCGCACTGGCGGGTCACGTCGCGGCAGACCGCTTCGCGCACCTGCTGCGACATGGCGCGCAGGGCCGGGGCGCCGGCGCCGCGCTGTTGCCACAGCGAGCGGGCCAGGTCGAGGCCCAGGCCCGCGCCATTGAGTTCTGCCACGCACTGGCTCAGCGCGTCGGCGCTGTCGGTCAGCGAGCGCAGCACCTCGTCGGCGCCGCCACGCGCGGGCGCCTCGTCATCGGTGCCGGCGCTGCGCCGGCGTGCGGCGTCCGCATCGGCAAATACCGAACCGCGGCGCGGCGTCAGGAAGGCGCGCTCCACCAGCGCGGTGCTGTTGGCCAGCTCAAGGTGCTCGGGCACGCGCTGGCCGGTGGAGGCGTAGAACACCGGCAGGCGGTGGCGGATCACCACGTCCAGCACCGAGCCCAGGTGGGTGGCTTCATCCAGCTTGCTGATGATGCAGCCGTCGATGCCGCCGCCATCGGGCGCGGCGTCGTGGCGGTAGGCATGCACCACTTCATTGAGGGTATCGCCGTGGCTTGCGCCATTGAGCAGCAGCACGCGCTGCACCGGCGCCGGCACGCCGGCCAGCATGGCGATCTGTTCCGACAGGCTGCGGTCGCGCTGGCTCATGCCGACGGTGTCGATGATCACCAGGTGCTTGTCCTTCATCGCCGCCAGCGCGAAGCGCAGGTCGGCCGCGTCCTTGACCGCATGCACCGGCACGCCCAGGATGTCGCCGTAGATGCGCAGCTGCTCATGCGCGCCGATACGGAAGCTGTCGGTGGTCAGCAGCGCCAGCTTGTCGGCGCCGTGGCGCAGCACGAAGCGCGCCGCCAGCTTGGCCGTGGTGGTGGTCTTGCCCACGCCGGTGGGGCCCACCAGCGCCAGCACGCCGCCTTGCGCGAACAGGCTGTCCTCATCGCCCAGCACCGGCAGCTTGCTGGCCAGTTCGGTGCGGATCCAGCCCATCGCCGCGGGGCGGTCGTAGCCCAGTGGCAGCCGCGCCAGCAACGTGCGCGCCAGTTGCCCGGAGAAGCCGGCGCCGACCATCCATTCAAACAGGGATTCGCGCAGCGGGTCGCTGGCGGCCACGCCGTGCGCTGCCGCGCTTGGGGCAGGGTTGATCCCGGCCAGCTGGCGCTCCAGCATCGCGCGCATCGATTGCAGCTCACCGCGCAGGTCGCCGATGGCGGCGGGTTCGACCACCGGCGCGGGTGGCACGTAGACCTGCGCCGTGGCCTGCACGCTGCCCAGATCCGTATCGCGCATGGCGACAATCTCCACGCCGCCCTCGACGGTGCGGTTGGACAGCACCACGGCGTCCGGACCCATGGCTTCGCGCACCTGGCGCATGGCTTCGCGGCCGTTGGCCGCGACAAACTTGGCTACGCTCATCTATGACTCCTCACGCGCCGATCATGGCGGTGATGCGGATATTGCGGTTGTCCGGTACCTCGGCATGCGACAGCACCCTCAGCTGCGGCATGGTGCGCCGCAGGAAGCGCGCCATCAGCGGGCGCAGCTGCGACGGCACCAGCAGCACCGGGTCCATGCCCATCTGCTCCTGGCGCGTGACCGCGCCCTGGGTCTGCTGCAGCAACGCATCGGCCAGCCCCGGCTCGATCCCGCCGCCATTGGTCAGCGCCTGCGACAGCACGCGCTCCAGGCCGGCATCCAGGCCGATCACCTGCAGGTCGGCGTTGTTCGGGAACAGCTGCTGCGTGATCGCGCGGCCCAGCGCCACGCGCACCATCGCGGTCAGCTCGTTCGGGTCGCTGATCTTGGGCGCATGCTCGGCCACCACATCCAGGATGGTGCGCATGTCGCGGATGGGCACGCCTTCGTCCAGCAGGTTCTGCAGGATCTTCTGCAGCGCGGTCAGCGAAATGGCCTTCGGCACCAGGTCTTCGGTCAGCTTGGGCGAGTCCTTGGCGATGCGGTCCAGCAGCGCCTGCACTTCCTGGCGGCCCAGCAGCTCGGCGGCGTGCATGTGGATCAGGTGGTTCAGGTGCGTGGCCACCACCGTGCTGGCATCGACCACGGTATAGCCGTAGGACTGCGCCTGCTCCTTGATGCCCGCGTCGATCCACACCGCCGGCAGGCCGAAGGCGGGATCGCGCGTGGCCGCGCCCGGCAGCGTGCCGCTGACCTGTCCGGGATTGATCGCCATCCACTGGCCCGGCATGGCCTCGCCGCGGCCGATCTCCACGCCCTTGAGCGTGATGCGGTAGGCGTTGGGCTTGAGTTCCAGGTTGTCGCGGATATGCACCACCGGCACCAGGAAGCCGATCTCCTGCGCCACCTTCTTGCGGATGCTCTTGATGCGGCCCAGCAGCTCGCCGTCCTGCGCGCGGTCCACCAGCGTGATCAGGCGGTAGCCCACTTCCATGCCGAGCGGGTCGACCAGCGTGACGTCGTCCCAGCTGGCTTCAGTGGATTCCTGCGCCACCGCCGGGGTGCGCTCCTCGCGCTGCTTGACTTGCTCCTGCGTGGCGGCGCGGCGCGACATATAGCGGCCCATCCACACCAGCACGCCCGCCAGCAGCAGGAAGGCAAAATGCGGCATGCCCGGGATGATGCCCATCAGGCCGATGATGCCCGCGGTCAGGTACAGCACGCGCGGGTTGGCAAAGAGCTGGCCGGTGAGCTGCTCGCCCACGTCCTGCTCGTTCGACACGCGCGACACGATCACGCCCGCGGCGGTGGAGATCACCAGCGCCGGGATCTGCGCCACCAGGCCGTCGCCGATGGTCAGCAGCGTGTAGTTGTGCACGGCGGTGCCGAAGTCCAGGTCGTGCTGCACCATGCCCACCACCATGCCGGCGGCAACGTTGATGAACATGATCAGCAGGCCCGCCACGGCATCGCCGCGCACGAACTTGCTGGCGCCGTCCATGGCGCCGTAGAAGTCGGACTCCTGCGCCACTTCGGCGCGGCGCCTCTTGGCGGCGGCTTCGTCGATCAGGCCGGCGTTCAGGTCGGCATCGATCGACATCTGCTTGCCGGGCATCGAATCCAGCATGAAGCGCGCGCCGACTTCGGCAATACGCCCCGCACCCTTGGTGATCACCATGAAGTTGATCACCACCAGGATCGCGAACACCACGATGCCGACTGCGAAGTTGCCCCCCACCAGGAAGTGGCCGAAGGCCTCCACCACCTTGCCGGCAGAGTCCGGACCGGTATGGCCTTCGAGCAGCACCACGCGCGTGGACGCCACGTTCAGCGACAGGCGCAGCAGCGTGGTGAACAGCAGCACCGCCGGGAAGGCGGCAAAGTCCAGCGGCTTCTGCGTGTACATGCTGACCAGCAGCACCATGATTGCCAGCGCGATATTGAAGGTGAACAGCAGGTCCAGCACAAAGGCCGGCAGCGGCAGGATCATCATCCCCAGGATCATGATGATCAGCAGCGGCCCGGTCATGGCCTTGAGCTGGCCGGCGGCGCGCAGGCCGGGCAGGTTGAACAGGTTGCTCAGAGCGTTCATTCGCGGCTTTCCGGTACGGCGAGTTCATCGGGCACCGGCAGGTCCGCGGGCGCCTGCGGCTGCGGACCTTGCGAGTAATGCCAATGCTTCAGTTGATAGACCCAGGCCAGCACTTCCGCCACGGCGGTATACAGTCCGGCGGGGATTTCGTGGCCCAGCTCCACGTGGCGGTGCAGCGCACGCGCCAGCGGCGGGGCCGACATCAGCGGCACGCGGTGCTCGGCGGCCAGCTCGCGGATGCGGGCGGCAATATCGCCGGTGCCCTTGGCCACCACGCGCGGCGCGCCCATGCGCCCTTCCTCATAGCGCAGCGCCACGGCGAAGTGGGTGGGGTTGGTCACCACCACGTCGGCCTTGGGCACCTCGGTCATCATGCGGCGGCGCGCCATGGCGCGCTGCTGCTGGCGGATGCGGCCCTTGATATGCGGGTCGCCCTCGCTTTCCTTGAATTCCTGCTTGACCTCTTCCTTGGTCATGCGCAGCTTCTTGAAGAACTCCCAGTACTGCCACGGCACGTCGATGGCCGCCACCACCAGCAGCGACAGCGACACCACCAGGCAGCAATACATGACCAGGTCGACCATGTGCAGCAGCGCTTCCTGCACCGGCGCGTTCATCAGCGCGATGGCCTCGGGCAGGCGCCGCCACAGCACCCAGGCGCCCACGCTGCCCACCAGCAGCGACTTGGCCACGGCCTTGAGCAGCTCCACCAGCGAATGCGCGGAGAACATCCGGCCCAGCCCCGCCAGCGGCGACAGGCGCGAGAACTGCGGCGCGAAGGAGTTGCCCGAGAACACCCAGCCCCCCAGCAGCAACGGCGCCGCCAGCGCGGCAACGCCGAACAGGAACAGCAGCGGCAGGAAGGCCAGCAGGCTGTCCCACACCATCATGGAAAAGCGCGACAGCATTCGCGAGGTATCGAACGCCGTTGCCGGCTCAAAGCGCAGCGCCCCCTGCATCACCTGGTTCAGGCTGCTGCCTAGATGGCCGCCCAGCGTCCACAGGCCGGTCACGCCGGCAATCAGCATGACGAACGTGGCGAGTTCGCGCGAACGCACCACCTGCCCCTCCTCGCGCGCCTTTTCCAGGCGCCGGGGTGAGGCGGGTTCGGTTTTCTCGAGGTCGCTTTCTTCGGACATCCATGCTCCGTGCGAAGCGGCAGGCCGCTATTCGTCAGCAGGGATTATCGAAGCGGGACAGCCTTCCCATTCATGGGAAAAGGCGGGGGAATTGGGTGTTGTTTGGGAAATCAGGGGCCTGGTGGCATTAACGGCGCCTGATTGGGAGGACTTTAGGCGTGGATGGGGGGGCGGGCATCGGGAGATGCCCGCGCGAACTACGTCAGGCCGGTCCCCTACAAAACCAGAGCCATGATAGTCAGTCCGTGCCGTACTTCGGCGACCGCGGCCCATACAGGATGCCGCCAGGCGTACCCGCCGAGAGCAGTTGCTGGCTCGTCCTGCCGGCCACCCCATAGGCCGCATCCGACACGCTGCTGATCGCGTGCGCAATGGCCGTCCCGATCAGCGCTCCGATCAACCCACCGCCAGCGTTACCTGACTGATTGTTGGCAGCCGACGCCTGTCCGGTCCAGAGCGTCTTGCCCGTCCTCAGGTCCAGGAGCTTCGCTTCGGCGGTGACAACGGTTGTGCTGCTGACGACCTGGTACTTCGGACCATAGTCGGTCACGGTGATGTACAGGGCGGTGTCCGCGCCGAAGATTTCGCGCAGCTTCGCGGGTGCCACCGCGTGGATGTCGCCCGGTATCGTCAGGCCGTTCTGGCGAAAGGTCTCGTCAACCAGCGCGACCGGCAGCACGTAGTAGCCAGATTCGGCCAGCGGCTGTGTGGCCTGCGACAGCATGGCGTAAGTGGCCTTCACGTCCGGCGAGTTGTTCAGCGGCGGCAGCACCACGATCGAGCGGGGGTGACTTTCCTTGAAGGCGGCGTAATCCACGTTCTTCGTCGGCGCGGAACAGCCGGCTGCCAGCGTGGCGACGCCCAGCAGCATCAGGACGCGATGGAATAGCTTGCTCATTTCTTCTCTCCCTTGCGTTTGACGTTCTTCAGCAGGAAGTCCACATAGGCTCCCGACTCGGGAAACAGCACCTTCTCGGTCTGGAATTCGCGGACCATTTCGTCATCCTTGCCGATATCGGCATACAGCATGCCGAGGTGCGCGTGGTAGCCGGGCGGCGGGGTATTGCCGGCCGCCACGATCTTCTGCAGGTCACGCTCAAGCACCTCGATCTGGGCTTGCTTCGGTTCGCCCTTGAAGTACTGGTAGACCTGCGGCTGGTAGCCTTCCCACTGATACAGGGGCTTGGCGGGAGCCGCGCAGCCCGCCAGCAATGCGCTTGCGACCAGGGCAGGCACCGCCAGGCGCTGTGGCCGGAACAATGTCTTCACGATTTCTCCTTGACTGTTTTTTTGGAATCAGGGGGTGACGGGCTTCCAGGCGCCGCTTTCGATGCCGCTGACCAGATTGGTCACGGCTTCGCGCATGGCGAGGTCGAGCACCTTCCCGTTGAGCGTCGAGTCATAGCTGGACGTGCCGCCAAAGCCGATCACCTCCCGGCTCGACAGCGCGTACTCGCCTGCGCCCTGGGCGGTGAACACGACTTCCGAGGTCGCGATATTGACCACGTTGAGCGCGACCTTGGCATACGCCACCTGCGACTTGCCGCGGCCCAGGATGCCGAACAGCTGCTGGTCGCCGGTTTCCTTGCGGCCGAACTCGGTCACGTCGCCGGTGATCACGTAGTCGGCCCCCTTCAGGCGCTGAGCCTGGCTCTTGATGGCTGCCTCACGCTTGATCTCGTCCATGTTGTCGCGGTCGAGCACATTGAAGCGGTTGGTCTGCTGCAGATGCGTGATCAGCACGGTCTTGGCCTGGCCGCCCAGGCGGTCGACGCCGTCGGAGAACACGCCGCGCATGTAGCTCGAACGGTTGTCGAACTTGCCGACCGAAATCGGCGTGCGCACCCCGGCGTAGGGACGGCTGGCGCTCTCGACCTTCTGCACCGGCAGCGCCGTGGACGATTCGGTGGCACAGCCGCCGAGCATGGCTAGCAGCCCGGCCGCGGCGACCAGGGATATGGCCGTCACTTTGTTCATGCGATCTTCTCCTTCAGTTGGGTCAACACTACATTCATGCTCTGTCACAACAGCAAATCGATACCCCGCCCCGTTCGGCGGGTCAGAACGCCACCCCGATCTGTGCGGCGAGATCAGGCTGGCGCGCGCTCGGGCTTCTTGAACCGGCCAGCCGAGGGTCACCTCGCAGGTCAGTCTTCGAAGGACTGGGTGCGCAGACGATTCGGTTGCGCCCGCCAGGGACTCAGAATGAGGCCAAAACTAGCCACTCTACCCAGCCGACTCTGGCGTCGGGGTCGGAGGATTCCGAATCTCGCGGCGGATATTTCCGCAATCTTTCGGGGCCATGCGGCAGCCAGTCCGAGCATGACCTGGGCCGTCGCGCACCTGCAATGCGGCGCCGCAAAGGCGCTTCAGCCAAGCGCACGGGAGAAGCTTCACCCCCCACGCCATCACAATCGTTAACATTCCGTGGGGCGCGGACAACGCAGTTTAGTGGACGCCGGCTTGCGTGTGGTCGGCCAGTGCGTCCAGTACCGGCCACGCACGGCGAAATCGCGCCTGCGATAGAAGGTGGAGGTTGACGGCAGCGCCCCCAGTGAGAGCGGGACGTTGATGGACGAAAACCCTTGTCGCGAGACACGCGCCTGCCCTCACCCCCTGCCCCTCTCCCGCAGGCGGGAGAGGGGAGCAAACCGGCGGGAGAGCTCAGCTCATCAGGCTCTCAGAACCCCAGACTGGCCAGCAGATCATCCACCTGCTCCTGGTCCGAAACCACGTCCGGCTTGCCTTCCGGGTTGACCTGCGGCCAGTTCAGCAGCGTGGCGGCCGGCGCTTCCACGCGGCACTCGGACGGCACGTTGTCGATCAGCACCTGCAGCAGCTCGTGCTCGAGTGCGCGGATCATGTCCATCATCTGACATCCATGCGGGGAAATGGGGGGTGCTTGGGGGGTTAACGGCGGGGGGATTGGGAGACTTTAGGGGGAATCTGGAGAAGCCGTCGACCGGCGAATGCCTTGAAGCAAACCACCGCCCGTCGTAGACGCATCCCTCTGGCCAGCGCTGTGCTTGCCCATCAGGCATCGTCAGCGAACCTGCCTTGACGAAGGTTGCGCGGCACGCTGGTTTCGACAGCTCGTCCAACTTCCGGCCGGGCTCGGTCGCGGTCGGCCGAGTTCATGAACGGCCAGTCATTAGCGCGCCGGAAAGCGGTCACAGACCGCGGAGCCGATTGTCATGAATCATCTGTGGCGCCAGGGGCCTACGCGGGCCGCTATCGCAGCGAGGACGGCCGGCAGATCGGCAGGCTTTACAAAATGATGATCAAACCCGGATCTGATTGATTCGGCCTGCTCGGAAGGCGATGTCAGAGCGGTAACCGCCACCAGCAATGGGGCCGGCGCTGATTGTAGGCGCCGGATCTCCCTTGCCACCGCGCGCCCGTCCAAACCGGGCATCTGAATGTCGAGAACAACAGCGTCCGGACGCCACGCATAGTATTCCGCGAGCGCGTCCGCGCCGTCTCCTGTTGTCCGGGTTTCGTAACCATGCGCGTCGAAGAACAACTCGTATGCTGCCAACGCATTCGGGTCGTCGTCCGCGATTAGCAGGCGCACGGCGTTTCGGGTAGGCATTAGGTTCTCCAATTGCCTTACCATAAGCAATTGATGTACCCGACAATATCAGGTAGCAATTTTGCCAGGCATGGATTCCGAAAAAATGCGTTATGCGACGCATTTTCCTTCCTTCGGGAGCAGACATGCGATTAGCCGACTTTATCCTCGACCATATGGATGCCATTCTGTCGCAATGGGAGGACTTTGCGCGCACCCTGTTGCCGGCAGCGGCAGATATGAGATCGCTGGCTTTACGGGACCATGCGCAGCAGATTCTGGTGGCGGTGGCAAAGGATCTGTCTAGTTCCCAAAGCAGGAAGGAACAATTTGAAAAGTCCACGGGGCACGCGCCCAAACTGGCCGGAGCCCCTGAGACAGCCGCCCAGATGCACGCCCTTCTGCGCGCGCGAAGCGGCTTCGATATCAACCAGATGGTTGCCGAATACCGTGCCCTGCGCGCGAGCGTACTCCGACTGTGGCTGGACGAGTGCGCGCCCGACAGTCATCACGAGGATGACATGATCCGTTTCAACGAGGCCATCGATCAGGCAATCGCCGAATCGGTAGACTTTTTCAGCATGCAGGTAGACTTGGCCCGTAATCTGTTCCTCGGAATGTTGGGGCATGACATGCGCAGTCCGCTCCAGACCATCCAGATTACAGCGTCGTATCTGGCGGCGCTGAACGCCGGCGAAAAAGTGTCGGGAGCCGCGTCCCGCTTGATCAGAAGCGGCGCTCGCATGCAGGCGCTGCTGGACGATATGGTTGATTTCAATCGAACCAGGCTCGGTTTGGGTATCAATATCGCGCCAACCGATATCAATCTGGCCCAGTTGTTTGCCGATACGCTGGACCAGTTGCGGGTAGTACATCCGGACCGTCAGATTGATCTGGACGTGGTCGGTGACTGCATGGGTGTCTGGGATGGCCCACGTCTCCAGCAGTTGTTGGGCAATCTGGTACTAAATGCGATCAAGTACGGAGCGCAAGACGCGCCTGTATGTGTGACAGTGACCGACGAGGGCGCGGAAGTCCTACTGAAAGTGAGGAATACCGGCACCGCCATTGAGCGGTCGACCCTCGACCTCATTTTTAATCCACTCCAGCGCGGCCCGAACCATCAAGGCACAAATACCGACAACAGTCTGGGGCTCGGACTGTATATCGCGCGCGAGATTGCCAGGGCACACGGGGGCGAAATCGATGCGCGATCCGACGCAACAGAAACGGTGTTCTCTGTAAATCTGCCTCGTGGCAAATAGCGCGCACATTGTGTGGTACGCGCAGATCGCTGCCAGTCTGCGGTACGGCTGTCCGCTTCCGCTGGACGCCGTTGGCCGCTTCGGGTCGTTCTGCGACCCTCATTCCCCGAACAGACCGGCGATGAACTTCCCTTTTCGGGAGAGTAGCCAGGACGGCTGGCAATAGCCGGCCTCCGTTTTCCCATCTGACGCCCACCAGCAAACGTGCCCGTGACAGCGGTCTTTCCTATGGGCGCTCACCTGCTATCGTTCTGGCCGGATAGCGCCTCAGAACCCCGACCTCGTCAACAAGTCGCCCGTCAGCGTCTGGCCGAAGATCAACTCGACCTTGCTCCCAGAATGAGGCGGCAGCCGATTGCACGGCTGCGCACCCCGCCCAACGTCAGTCAGTCTGCAATGCCTGACCCTGCAGCATGGCCAGCTCACTCAACACCTGCGTCTCATGCGCCAGCCAGGCCGCGAGGGAAAGCAAGCTCTCCCACGTCCCCTGCTCCAGATCCACCGGCTCCAGACTCGAGGCACCATGATCGCTAGCCATGAGCAGAAGCCCATGAAGCTGCGCCGCACGTTGCACAGCAAGGCTCAGCGGATTCTCGCCCGGACTGTGGGCGGTCACGAGCATGTCGGCACCATTGTGTTCCGCTGTAATACCGTGATGACTATGGCTAAACATGGCACACCTCCGCATGCGAGGTCTGCGGGCGCTGATGCAGCGTGAAAGCGCCAGAGATTACCAATCGCCCGGAACGGGCGAGCAAAGACTGATACATGGAACTACCTCCTTCTCACACAGGTTGAGTCCCGCTACCCCGCTGCTAATCGGGGCGGGCGGGCGCAAGGCAGGGTTAGCAGACCGGTGAGAAGGAGCCGGCGAGCCCGAGGGCTCCCCCGCCATGGCCCGCCCATGGAAGAGGCGTGCGCAGACACGGCGGATGTAAGGATACCGCCAGAAGGCGGTCGGCTAACTTTCTCACTCAGGCTGCTAAACCCGGTCGCCACGGCGCAGCGACGAGTCCAGTATGAAGAGAGGCTGCAAGTGCGAGTATGGGCAAACTCTTAAAAGCGAGCCCAAACGGGACGTCAGAACCCCAGACTCGCCAACAAATCGTCCACCTGCGCCTGGTCCGACACCACGTCAGGCTTGCCCTCCGGATTCACCTGTGGCCCGTTCATCAGCGTCGACGGCGCCTGCGCTTCCACGCGGCGCTCAGACGGCACGTTGTCGATCAGCACCTGCAGCAGCTCCTGCTCCAGCGCGCGGATCATGTCCATCATCTTCTTGATGACCTGGCCGGTCAGGTCCTGGAAGTCCTGCGCCATCATGATGTCGAGCAGATGGCTGTTGGTGGCGCGGGCCTGGGCGGGCACCTCGGACAGGAAGGCGCGGGTGTCGAGCACCAGCGAACGGGCGTCGGCCAGTTCCACCGGCTGCTCGAACCAGGCGTCCCAGCGCTTGTCCAGGGTTTCGGCCTGCTGCTCGATACCGGACTGGATTGGCTGCGCCAGTTCGACCGCGGTGAGCGTGCGCTCGGCGGCCTGCTCGGTCATGGCGGCGATGTAGTTCAGCCGGTCGCGCGCATCGGGGATGGCCTGCGCGGCGCGCTCGATCTCCTTGTCCAGGCCGAGCTCGCGCATATTGTCGCGCAGCATCCGCGTCAGGTTGCCGATGCGCAGGATCAGTTGCTCGGCGGAATCATTGCTCAGGGTCGGGGTCATGACAAACGCGCCTCCGCCTCAGCCGCCGAGCTTCTCGAAGATCTTGGTGATCTTCTCGTCCAGCGTGGCGGCCGTGAACGGCTTGACCACATAGCCGTTGGCACCGGCCTGGGCCGCGGCGATGATGTTCTCCTTCTTGGCTTCGGCGGTCACCATCAGCACCGGGATCTTGCCGATATTGGCGTCGGCGCGGATCGCCTGCAGCATGGTCAGGCCGTCCATATTGGGCATGTTCCAGTCCGAGATCACGAACTGGAAGCTGCCGTCCTTGGCCTTCTCCAGGCCGGCGGCGCCGTCCTCGGCTTCCTCGACGTTGACGAAACCCAGCTCCTTGAGCAGGTTGCGGATGATCCGGCGCATGGTCGGGAAATCATCCACGACCAGGATCTTGATGCTCTTGTCCACTTTGAGGGCTCCAGTAAATACAGTGTTGGCTTGTTGCCAGGACGAGCGCTGCGCGCCGGCATGCGCACCCCGCTCGTCCCGATTTCGTTTACACCCGCTGCGCGCGCGTGCCGTATGTGGCCAGGCGTGCCATCACGCGCTGGGTCATCGCCGGCAAGGGCACGACTTCATGCACGCCGCCGGTGGCGATCGCCTCCTTCGGCATGCCAAACACAATGCATGTGTGCTCGTCCTGGGCCAGGTTGTAGGCACCGGCCTCGCGCATGCGCAGCATGCCGCGCGCACCGTCCTTGCCCATGCCGGTCAGGATCACGCCGATCACGTTCTTGCCGCCATGCTGCGCGGCCGAATCGAACAGCACGTCGACCGACGGGCGGTGGCGGTTGACCGGCGCTTCCTGCGACAGGTGCGCGACATAGTTGGCGCCGCTGCGCGCCAGCAGCAGGTGCGAATCGCCCGGCGCGATATACGCATGGCCGGGCAGCACGCGCTCGCCGTGCACGGCTTCCTTGACCGTGATGCGGCACAGGCCATCCAGCCGCTGCGCGAACGAGCGTGTAAAGCCGGCCGGCATATGCTGCACGATCATCACCGCCGGGCTGTCGGGCGGCAGCGGCATCAGGAATTCCTTGATGGCCTCGGTGCCGCCGGTGGAAGCGCCCAGGATGATCAGCTTTTCGGTCGACAGCAGCGGGCTGCGCAGCATCGGCACGGGCTCGGTGCCGGCCGCTGTCGGCGCGGCCGGCTGCGCGGCCGCGCGCACGCGGGCGCGCGACGCGGCGCGCAGCTTGTCGGCGATGGTGTGGGTGTATTCCAGCAGCCCGTCGCGGATGCCCAGCTTGGGCTTGGTGACAAAGTCCACCGCGCCCAGCTCCAGCGCACGCATGGTGATCTCGGAACCGCGTTCGGTCAGCGACGACACCATCAGCACCGGCATCGGCCGCAGCCGCATCAGGCGTTCCAGGAAGTCCAGGCCGTCCATGCGCGGCATTTCGACGTCCAGTGTCAGCACATCCGGGTTCAGGCGCTTGATCAGGTCGCGCGCCACCAGCGGGTCGGGCGCGGTGCCGACCACTTCCATGTCGGGCTGGCTGTTGATGATCTCCGTCATCAGGCTGCGGATCAGCGCGGAATCGTCCACGCAGAGCACCTTGATCTTGGCGGCAGTCATGATTGATCGTGCTTGTATTGGTTTCAGGGAAGCTGGCGCGCAAAGGACTGCCGCGCAAACAGTTCAGGCGATTGCGCCGGCGCCCGGGCCGAGGTGGCAATGGCGCGGGCCAGTGCGCGCTCGTCGCGCGCCACTGAAACCTGGTCGTCCTGCCGCGTCAGGCGGCGCACCAGCGCCAGCCCGCCGACCGGGAAGTAGCTGACACGGCGCGCATGCGGGCCGCGCAGGTCCTGCGCTGCAACGCGGATCTCCTCGGTCTTCAGGTAGCGCAGCACAAAGTCCGCGTTGCGGTCGCCGATATTCAGCGTGGTCATATTGGCCAGCACCGCCCCGCCGCCGAAGACCTTGGCCTCCAGCCGCTCGCGGCGCGCGCCCATCTTGAGCAGTTCGTTGATCAGCACTTCCAGCGCATAGCTGCCGTAGCGCATCGACGCCGACAGCATGCGGTCGGCGCTGCCGTCGTCATCGGGCAGCATGAAGTGGTTCATGCCGCCCACGCCGGCGCTCTCGTCGCGGATGCAGGCCGCCACGCACGAGCCCAGCACGGTGGTCAGCACCACGTCCTCGCGGGTCACGTAGTACTCGTTGGGCAACAGCTTGATGGCCTGCTTGCCGAACTCGCGGTCGAAATATGTGCGCGTGGCAAGCGCTTCGGGCAGATGGGGCGTGCGCATCACGGCCTTCCCGCCCTGGCCGCGTCCGGCGCCAGTTCATAAACGGTCTGCCCGCGCAGCTGGAATGCGCGCGTGACATATGAGAAGTTCTCCGAGTGGCCGGCAAAGAGCAGCCCGTGCGGCTTGAGCAGCGGCACGAAGCGCTCCAGGATGCGTCCCTGGGTCGGCTTGTCGAAGTAGATCATCACGTTGCGGCAGAAGATGGCGTCGAACTGCTCGCGCATGCCCCAGTCGGGCGCGAGCAGGTTCAGCGGCTCGAACGCGATGGTGGCGGCCAGCTCCGGCTTGACCTTGACCGAACCGGTGCGCGGCCCGGTGCCCTTCAGGAAGAAGCGCTTGAGCCGTTCCGGCGGCAGCCGCGCGACCTGCTCCGCGGAATACACGCCGCCGCGGGCCTTGGCCAGCACCTGGGTGTCGATGTCAGTGGCCAGCACCGTGCCTGCGCGGTCGCCCAGCGCCTCCGCCAGCGTGATGGCGATCGAGTATGGCTCTTCGCCGGTGGAGGCCGCCGAGCACCACACGCTGTAGGGGCGGCCGGTCTTCTTGGCGTGCTCGGCCAGCAGCGGAAAGTGATGGGCCTCGCGGAAGAACGAGGTCAGGTTGGTGGTCAGCGCATTGGTGAAGAACTCCCACTCCGACGAGCGGTCGTCCGCGTCCAGCAGCGCCAGGTATGAGGCGAAGTCCGACAGCTGCAGCGCGCGCAGCCGGCGCACCAGGCGGCTGTAGACCATCTCGCGCTTGTGGCTGCCCAGCGAGATGCCCGCGCGCCGGTGGATCAGCGCGCGGATTTTCTCGAAATCGCGTTCGGTCAGCAGGAAGTCGCGCGCGTCGTCGCGCCGCAGGATGGCGCCCGGCGCAAGGACCGACCCGGTCTGGCCGGGAACGCTGGCGGCGGTGCGGAACGGCGTCATGGGATGTGCTTCAGTGGTGCGTGCGCTGCGTCAGGCCAGCTCGGCCTCGACCAGCGCCATCTCCGCGCTGGTCATCAGGCGTTCGATATCGATCAGCACCAGCATGCGCCCGTCGATGGTGCCCAGCCCGGTCAGGTGCTCGGTCGAGATCGACACGCCGAACTCCGGCGCGGGCTTGATCGCATCGCCCGTCAGCGTCAGCACGTCGGACACGCCATCCACCACGATGCCGACCACGCGGCCGGCCACGTTCAGGATGATGACCACGGTCTGGTGGTCGTAGCGCACGTTGCCCAGGCGGAACTTCAGGCGCAGGTCGACGATCGGCACGATCACGCCGCGCAGGTTGGTCACGCCCTTGATGAAGTCCGGCGCGCTGGAGATGCGGGTCACGGTCTCGTAGCTGCGGATCTCCTGCACCTTGAGGATGTCGATGCCGTATTCCTCCGACCCCAGCGTGAAGACCAGGAACTCCTGGCCCGAAGCGTCGCTTCCGGGGGTATCGATGTGTCCGATGCCGGCCATGATGTCTAGTTCTCCTGTGATTGGTCGGTTACTGCGCCAGCGCCGGCTCCTGCCGGCGCACGCCGGTGCGCTGCAGCGCGCCGACATCGACGATCAGCGCCACGCTGCCGTCGCCAAGGATGGTCGCCGCCGAGATGCACGGCACCTTGCGGTAGTTGGTTTCCAGGTTCTTCAGCACCACCTGGTGCTGGCCGATGAGCTGGTCCACCAGCAGCGCAAAGCGCTTGCCTTCGGCCTGCAGGATCACGGCGATGCCCTGCGTTGGCTCCTGCAGCGCGCCGGCCACGTTGAACACGCGGTGCATCTCAAGCAGCGGCAGGTATTCGCCACGCACGTGCATGACGCGATCGGAGTTGGCGGCGGTGTGGACATCCTCGGCCTTGGGCTGCAGCGACTCCATCACGCAGTTCAGCGGCAGGATGAAGGTCTCTTCGCCGACCTTGACCGACATGCCGTCCAGGATCGCCAGCGTCAGCGGCAGCACGATGCGGATGGTGGTGCCCAGGCCCGGGCGCGAGCTGATCTGGACGTGGCCGCCCATCTCCTGGATATTGCGCTTGACCACGTCCATGCCAACGCCGCGGCCCGACACGTCGGTGACGACTTCGGCCGTGGAAAAGCCCGGCGCGAAGATCAGCTGCCAGACCTCTTCATCGGTGATGGTCTCGGACACCGGCAGGCCGTTCTGGATGGCCTTGGCCAGGATGCGCTCGCGGTTCAGGCCGCCGCCGTCGTCGCTGACTTCAATGACGATATTGCCGCCATGGTGCTGCGCGGACAGGATCAGCTGGCCGGTCGCGTCCTTGCCGGCAGCCACGCGCTTGTCCGGGGTTTCGATGCCGTGGTCCAGGCTGTTGCGCACCAGGTGCGTGAGCGGATCGATGATGCGTTCGATCAGGCTCTTGTCCAGTTCGGTGGCCTTGCCGACGGTGACCAGGTCGATCTGCTTGCCGAGCTTGCTGGCCAGGTCGCGCACCAGCCGCGGGAAGCGCGAGAACACATAGTCCATCGGCATCATGCGGATCGACATCACCGCTTCCTGCAGGTCGCGCGCGTTGCGCTCGAGCTGGCCCATGCCGGAGAACAGGCGGTCGAACAGCACCGGGTCCAGCGCAGAGGCAGTCTGCGCCAGCATCGACTGCGTGATCACCAGCTCGCCCACCAGGTTGATGATCTGGTCGACCTTTTCGGTCGGCACGCGGATCGAGCCTTCGCCGTGCGCGGCGCCCGCCTGCGGCTTGGCCTTCTCGCGCGCGGCGGCGGGCGCTGCCGCCGCTGCTGCGGGGGCCGCCGCGGCCGGGACGGGCGCCGGGACCGGCGCCTCGACCACCGCGGGGGCAGCGGCAGGGGCTTCGGCTTCGATCACGATCTGGTCCAGGTCGATCACGAAGCAGCACACCGCGATGATGTCGTCGGCGCTGCACTGGGTGTTGAGCCACACCACCAGTTCGCCATTCGCCTCCTGCTGGCCGGTGATCTCGCCCAGGTTGGCCAGTTCCTCGCGCAGCAGCGCCTGGTCAGAGGCGGAAACCCGGATCAGTCGGATCTTGAGCCCGCCGCCCGTGGCAGCGGCAGCGGGGGTCGTTGCTGCAACAGGTGCGGGCGCCGGGGCCGGGGCAGCTGCGCCGGCCCCAGCGGCTTCCTGCGCCAGCTGTTGCAGCACGGCGCAGATGCGCGCCAGCGTTTCCGGATCGGGTTCGGTGCCGTTGCGGTAGGCGTTGAGCTGGTCTTGCAACACGTCCTTGGTTTCCAGAAAGGTGTCGATGATGGTCCTGGTCAACGCCAGTTCCTGCCGGCGCGTGCGGTCCAGCAGGTTCTCGAAAATATGGGTGGTCTCGGTCAGCGCCGCGAAGCCGAAGGTGGCGGCCCCGCCCTTGATGGAGTGCGCCGCCCGGAAGATCGCGTTCAGATGCTCGGGATCGGGCGACTCAATGTCCAGGCCGAGCAGCAGCTGCTCCATTTCGACGAGCAGTTCTTCCGCTTCCTCGAAGAAGGTCTGGTAAAACTGTGTGATATCGATATCGACAGACATGGCGTCCTGAGTCACTTGGTTACTGCACTGGCGCTGCCGCAGCGGCTGCGCGTCATGGTTTGCTGCCCGTGGGCGCAGGCGCGGGCGCGGAGGCCGCTGCCAGCCCCGCCTGCATCTCCTGCGCAGCCTTGCCGGCCTGCGCCGCAACCGAGACCTCGGCGGCGCTGGCGTTCTCGGCCTCGAAGCGCGCCTGGGCCTTGTGGTTGAGCACCACGATGCTGATGCGCCGGTTCACCGGCGCCAGCAGGTCTTCCTTGTCCAGCGGCATGGTCGCGGCCAGGCCCAGCACGCGCAGCACCTTGCCCTCCTGCATGCCGCCGGCGATCAGCTCGCGGCGCGAAGCGTTGGCGCGGTCGCCCGACAGCTCCCAGTTGCTGTAGGTGCGCTCGCCGTTGGAATAGTTGGCCGCATCGGTATGGCCCGACAGGCTGACCTTGTTGGGCAGCTCGTTCAGCACCGGCCCGATCTCGCGCAGGATGGTGCGCATATAGGTCTCGACCGTGGCGCTGCCGGTGCGGAACATCGGCCGGTTCTGCGTATCCAGGATCTGGATGCGCAGCCCCTCGCTGGTGATGTCCAGCAGCAGCTGCGGCCGGAACTGGCGCAGCATCGGGTTGTTCTCAATGATCTGCTCAAGGCGCTGCTTGAGCGCGCGCAGGCGCTGCGCTTCCTGCTGCTCGTTGCGCCGCTGCTCGTCGCTGGGTTCGTTGGTGCGCGCGCGCAGGGTCTCGCCGTCCTTGCGCAGCGCGTCCTGGCCGCCGCCCGGGATCACGCTGGGCGTCTGGCTGCTCTTCTCGCCGCCGACGACGGCCACCTTGAGCGGCATGCGGAAGTACTCGGCAATGCCTTCCAGCGTCTTCTTGTTGGCGCTGGAGAGCAGCCACAGCACCAGGAACAGCGCCATCATCGCCGTCATGAAATCGGCGTAGGCGATCTTCCAGCTGTGGTTGCCGTGCGGCCTGGCGTGCGATTTCGCCCGGCGGACGATGATCGGACGCATATCGTGTGCGCTGCTCATGACGGTGCCCCTTGCTGCTTGCGCGCCTTAATTCAGGCTCTTGACTTCACGCACGTGGTCGTCGAGCTCAAGGAACGACGGCCGCACCGTGGAGTACAGCACCTTGCGGCCGAATTCCACCGCCACCAGCGGCGCGTAGCCGTTGAGCGAGGCCAGCAGCACCACCTTGATGCATTCGTAGACCTTGACGTTCTCGGACACCTGCAGCTCGATGCGCGCGGCCAGCGGCGAGACAAAGCCATAGGCCAGCAGGATGCCCAGGAAGGTGCCGACCATGGCGTGCGCGATCAGCGCGCCCAGCTCGGCCGGCGGCAGGTCGGCCGAACCCAGCGCATGCACCACGCCCATCACCGCGGCAACGATGCCGAAGGCGGGCAGCGCGTCGCCGACGCGCGACAGCGCATGGGCGGGGATCTCGGCCTCGTGGCGGAAGGTCTCGATCTCGTGGTCCATCAGGGCCTCGATCTCGAAGGCGTTCATGTTGCCGTTGACCATCATGCGCAGGTAGTCGGTGAGGAATTCCATCACCACCGGATCCGACAGGATGCGCGGGTACTGGCTGAAGACGCTGCTGGCGGCGGGGTCCGCGATTTCCTTTTCCAGGAACAGGATGCCCTCGCGCCGTGCCTTGGACAGCAGCACGTACAGCAGCGACATGACGTCCAGGTACAGCTCCTTCTTGTACTTGGAACTCTTGAACAGGCCCGGCAGGGCCCTGGCGGTGGCCTTGATGGCCTTTGCTGTATTGGTGGCGATGAAGGCGCCGAAGGCGGCGCCCCCGATGATCACAAATTCCGCCGGTTGATATAGCGCGCCCATGTGGCCGCCGGTCATGGCGTAACCGCCAAGCACCGCCACAACCACGACGACATAGCCAAGAACTACTAGCACGATCGGATCCCCGTCTAAAAACGCGCGTCAGCCACGCTCATTTGCCCGTTGCACGGGCGCACGGAGAGAATCCGTCCGCCAGCGCAGCAAGCTTGCCAGCCGGCGGACCTTGACCAGGATCAGGTGTTGGTCTGCACGGCGGCGGCGTCTTTCGAGAGCTTCTTCACTTTCCCTGCGCGTGACGGCGGACGGCACAGGCTGCACACAAAATTCGCGTGCGGCTCATACGCGTGCGTGACAAACTGCCCGCCGCAACACGTGCACCGGGACAGCTGCAGCATATTGCTCTCGAAGAACCGTACTAACGTCCAGGCACGCGTGAAACTTAAGACAATTTCGCCGCCGAGCAGCGAAACATGCTCAAGGTACAGGCGGTAGGCAGCCACCACCGCGCGAATGCCCACGGTCTCGCCCTCCTGCACCATGAACTGGTAGGCAGAGAAGAACAGCGACGAGTGGATATTCGGCAGCCAGGTGGTGAACCAGTCCGTCGAAAAGGGAAGCATGCCCTTGGGGGGTGAGACGCCGCGCAGTTCCTTGTACAGGCGGATGAGCCGGTCACGCGACAGCGTGGTCTCGGCTTCAAGCACCTGCAGGCGCGCACCCAGGCCGATCAGCTCGATCGCAAGCTGGGTCTGGTTGGCATCCTGGAGCACGCTCTTGCGGCTGGGAACGGAGGTGGCCGTGTAACTCCGGGTCGGCTCGGCCTGCAGGAGCGCGGTCAATTGAGCGACTCCACAGGCTGGCGTGCAAGCAGGATCGCGGCGTGGATCTGCTGCATGTCATGGCTCTTGGCCGTGTGGGTGAGAGTGGACAGAAGCGCATGGTCGTCGAAGCGGAACCTGCACAGCACCATGTTGGATGCCGCCAGCTTGACGAGTTGCGCGGAAGTCAGCTTGGCAAGAATATCCGCGATTTCCTTGCTGACCCCGAGCCGGAACATGGCTTCGACCTGGTTTTCGCGCACCAGGCGTTGCGCGAGCAGCAGATAGGCGAGGTTAACCTCCCTGATCTCCTGGAGAACTTCACTGCTTTCCAATTTATCCCCGCTACCAAAAACCCGCCGTAGCCGCTTGTCCGGCGCTTACCGGTGCCCTCGCGGGCCCGGCGACCAGATCGTTTGTATGCGGCTGGGCGGGTACAACGTACGACTGAAGGAACTACGCCCGTGTCCAACTGTAATCAACCCCGTTACAAGTGTTACAGAGTGTAAGTGGGACTGTTACGTTTATATCGGCAATCGACCCGCAATGCCAATCCCTACTTACGCGGGGGGGAAACCAAATGTCGCATGAAACATACATGAGCGCGCACATTTTGTAACATGTCACATCTCTGACACTTGATCTGGCGCAAGCCAGACACGCAAACGTCATATCTGCAAACGCCCGACCAGCGCCCTCGGTAGCCTGCTGGAATCCTCTATTGACGAGTGGCGCGTATTGCGCTCAGCGCGCAAGCACAGTCCGTCATCCCAGTACGAGATTCGTGGCCGGATGCAGCGCGCCGGATGCCCACCGCGCCCTCAGTGCCCGAACATGCGCCGCAGCCACGCCGCCAGCCGGGCGAACACATCGTCGGGCGCTTCGCGGAACAGCGCCGGGCGCATGCGCTCCACCTGCTCCAGCACGCGCGAGGCTTCTTCCGGCCGCACTGAGCCGTATTCCAGGGCCAGGCCCAGCATGCCGCGCAGCTCGCCCACGCGGGCGCGGCCCGCGGCTTCGCTGTCTTCGGTCTGCAGCGCGTACATCAGGTCATAGGCGCGCTGGCGCAGGCTTTCGGCCAGGCGCCATGCGGGCGTGCGCATGCGCTCTTCCAGCACCCGCACGTCTTCCGCCGAAGCCGCCACCTGCGTGGCGAGCGTCTCGGTGAAGGCCGCATCGGCGCCGCATTCCGACAGCACCTGCGCCGCCCATTCGCGCGCATGCGCCAGGCGCTGGTCCGGCGTCCAGTCGGGCTGCACTGCCAACCCGAAGCCAAAGCGCTGGGCATCGCGCATCAGCGCCGCCAGCGCATTGGGCAACTGCTTGTCGAACACGCGGCGGGCCCAGCCGTATTCACCGCCGGACAGCAGCCGCGAGACCGCGCGCTCGGTGAGCGGGCCGTCATGCTGCAGCAGCCGCGCGCGCAGGAACTCCTGGAAATCGGGCGGCAGGAACTCGCGGTCCAGGCCGGTCGAGACCCCGACGAACTGCTCGAATTCCTTGCGCAGCCGGGCCGCATCGTCATGCGGCAGGGCCAGGTTGATCTCGGTCGTCATAGCCTTGCCATCCGGGCCGCCGCGCGGCCCGTTGCCATTGGGGATCAGAACGCGCTCCAGTCGCCGTTGTCGGCGGCTGCCAGCACGGGCCGCGCGGTCCTGCCTGCCACCAGCCGCGCCGGCTGCGCGGCGACAGCATCAGCCGCCCCGGGTGCGGCGGCATGGTCCGCCGCAGCCACAGCCGCGGCCTTCGTGCTGGCAGGCAGGGCCTTGGCGACCCGCTTGCCGGCAGGGATGGCGCGCACCGCGCCGGCGGCACGAGACGCCCTGGCCGGCACCGCCGTCGCCGCAGGCAGGGACTGGGCCACGAACGAACCCGCGCGGTCATCCTCAGCCGCCAGGCGGAACGTCGCCACGGCTGCCTGCAGCCGGCCGGCCTGCTCTTCGAGCGAGCCCGCGGCGGCGGCGGCTTCTTCCACCAGTGCCGCGTTCTGCTGCGTGCCTTCATCCATCTGCGCCACGGCCTGGTTGACCTGTTCGATGCCCGCGCTCTGCTCGGCCGACGCCGCGCTGATCTCGCCCATGATGTCGGTCACGCGCTTGACCGCCTGCACGATCTCGTCCATGGTCTTGCCCGCCTGGCCCACCAGCGCCGAGCCGTTGTCCACGCGCTCCACCGTATCGCCGATCAGCCCCTTGATCTCCTTGGCTGCGTTGGCGCTGCGCTGCGCCAGGCTGCGCACCTCGCCCGCCACCACCGCGAAGCCGCGGCCCTGCTCGCCGGCGCGCGCCGCTTCCACCGCCGCGTTCAGCGCCAGGATGTTGGTCTGGAAGGCGATGCCTTCGATCACGCCGATGATGTCGACGATCTTCTTCGACGCATCGTTGATCTCGTCCATGGTCTGCACCACCCGGCCCACCACTTCGCCGCCGCGCAGCGCCGTCTCCGACGCATTCGCCGCCAGCCCGCTGGCCTGGCGCGCGTTGTCCGCGTTCTGGCGCACCGTGCTGGTCAGCTCTTCCATGCTCGACGCCGTCTGCTCCAGCGCCGCCGCCTGTTGCTCGGTGCGTTGCGACAGGTCGTTGTTGCCCGCGGCGATTTCCCGCGAGGCGCTGCCGATGGATTCGGCCGAGACCTTGAAATCGCGCACCATGCGCGACAGCTGCTGCTGCATCTGCTGCATCGCATAGACCAGGCTGCTCTTGTCACCTGCGCGCGTGGTCACCGGCGAGGAGAAGTCGCCTTCGGCAATGCGCGCGGCAATCGCGGCCGCATAGGCCGGCTCGCCGCCCAGCTGGCGCGACAGCGCCCGCGCCAGCAGCACGCCCAGCAGCACCGACAGCGCCAGGCCGCCCAGCACCAGGCCCAGCATCCACAGGCGGGAGGCGTTGTAGACGCTGCGCGCTTCTTCCATGTTGTTGCGGGCGCGGTCGTCGCGGCGCTTGACCATCTGGAACATCACCGCTTCCAGCGCATGGCTGTCCTTGAGCAGGTCGGCGCTCTCGGAGAACACCTGGCTTTCAAATTGCGAGGTATCCAGCGGCTGCTTGCTGACCAGTTCGACGTACTTCTCCATGCGCGCGCGGAAGGCCGGCGACAGCTCCTGGTACTGCTTGACCAGTGCCTTGCCCTCAGGCTTGTCGAAAACGCCCGCGACCTGGCGGATGCGTTCGTCCATCGCGCCGAGCGACTTCACGATCTGCTCCTTCTCGGCCGAACGCTCGCCCATGGTCGATGCCGACAGCAGCGCGATCTGCGCGCGGCTGGCATAGACCAGGTTGATATTGGCGTCCTGCACAGCCTTCAGCGCCTGCAGGTCGCCGTTGTAGATCTTGCCGGTCCAGTCGGCCATGCGCCCCATGTTGACCACACCCAGCAGCCCCATCACGGCGCCGATCACGGCAACGACCAGGAATCCGGCAACCAGCCTGGTCGTGACGCGCAGTTGATTGAACCAATGCATAGCAACTCCCCCTTGTAACTGAAGCCTCGGGCGCGGCGTGCCGCGCCCGTTTTGTACGCATGCAGGCCGGTGTTCCGCGCCTGCCTCGTCTTTGATTCGGACTAGGCCTGTGCCAGTGACTGGGCCGCGTCGGCACGCGCATGGGCCGGCAGGCGCTGCGGACGCACCTCGGCCTGCATGCTGACGCGGAACGTGGCAATGGCGTCGCGCAAGCGCATGGCCTGCTCTTCAAGCGAGCCCGCGGCGGCGGCGGCTTCTTCCACCAGCGCCGCGTTCTGCTGCGTACCTTCATCCATCTGCGCCACGGCCTGGTTGACCTGCTCGATGCCCGCGCTCTGCTCGGCCGACGCCGCGCTGATCTCGCCCATGATGTCGGTCACGCGCTTGACCGCCTGCACGATCTCGTCCATGGTCTTGCCCGCCTGGCCCACCAGCGCCGAGCCGTTGTCCACGCGCTCCACCGTATCGCCGATCAGCCCCTTGATCTCCTTGGCTGCGTTGGCGCTGCGCTGCGCCAGGCTGCGCACCTCGCCCGCCACCACCGCGAAGCCGCGGCCCTGCTCGCCGGCGCGCGCCGCTTCCACCGCCGCGTTCAGCGCCAGGATGTTGGTCTGGAAGGCGATGCCTTCGATCACGCCGATGATGTCGACGATCTTCTTCGACGCATCGTTGATCTCGTCCATGGTCTGCACCACCCGGCCCACCACTTCGCCGCCGCGCAGCGCCGTCTCCGACGCATTCGCCGCCAGCCCGCTGGCCTGGCGCGCGTTGTCCGCGTTCTGGCGCACCGTGCTGGTCAGCTCTTCCATGCTCGACGCCGTCTGCTCCAGCGCCGCCGCCTGCTGCTCGGTGCGCTGCGAAAGGTCGTTGTTGCCCGCGGCTACCTGGCGCGTCGCCGTGGAGATACTGGCCATGCCTTCCTGGATCTCGTGCGCCACTGACTGCAGGCTGCGCTGCATGGTCTGCATGGCCTGCGCCAGTGCCCCGATCTCATCCGCGCTGCGGTGCTCGAAGCGGGTGGTCAGGTCACCCGCGCCCATGCGCAGCGCAAAGTCCAGCATTTGGCGCACCGGACGGTGCACGCGCGCCAGCAGCATGGTGCCGGCCGCGAACGACGACGCCAGCGCCAGCGCAAAGCCGCCCCACAGCCACGGGCGCAATGCGGCCACGCCGGCGCCGCCCAGGGCTTCCACCGCAACCAGTGCGGCCAGGAACCACACCATGCCGCCGGCCTGCGCCCACAGGATGCGGCGCTTCAGGTTCAGGCGCAGCAGGCCCTGCACCAGGCCGCGCAGCCCGGTGCGCACCACGGCGCCGTGGCGGATCGCCAGCCCGTCCGCGCGGCCGGCCCGGAAGCGCGCGTAGGCGGCGCCGGCGGCTTCCACCTGCTCGCGCGTCGCCATCGAGCGCACCGAGGTGTAGCCGACCACGCTGCCATCGACGCGCGTAGGCGTCACGGTCGCATTGACCCAGTAGAAGTCGCCGTTCTTGCGGCGGTTCTTGACCACGCCCATCCAGGTGCGGCCGGCCTGCAGGTCCTGCCACAGGTCGGCAAACGCTTCGGGCGGCATGTCGGGATGGCGCACCAGGTTGTGCGCCGCACCGAGCAGCTCTTCGGCCGCAAAGCCGCTCGCCTCGATAAAGGTGCGGTTGGCAAAGGTGATCCGGCCCTTGAGGTCCGTGCGCGAGATCAGGTAGTCCGATGGGGAGAGCTTGTATTCGCGCTGCGTAACGGGTTGGTTGTTTCGCATCTATGACAATACTGCAGGCCCGGGCGCGGCAATGTGCTGCACCCTGGGCGGGTTCGGTCCGGCAGGCGGGTGCCGGCCGGACAACGTTGGCGCTGCCGCGGGATCAGGCCACCGCTTCGAGCGCGGCGAGTTCTTCGGTGTTGAGCAGCTTCTCGATGTCGACCAGGATCAGCATGCGTTGCTCGACCGAGCCCAGCCCGCGGATGTAGTCGGTCGCCAGTTCGCCGGAGAAATGCGGCGTGGGCTTGATCTGCTCGGCGGCAAGGGTCAGCACGTCGGACACGCCATCCACCACGATGCCGGTGGTGCGGTCGTTGAGGTCGACGATGATGACGACCGTGTACTGGTCGTAGCTGACGTTCTGCTGGCGGAACTTGATGCGCAGGTCGATGATCGGCACGATGATGCCGCGCAGGTTGATCACGCCCTTGATGTAGTCCGGTGCGTTGGCAATCTGGGTGACCGACTCGTAGCCGCGGATCTCCTGGACCTTCAGGATGTCGACGCCGTATTCTTCCCGGCCCAGCGTAAAGGCCAGGAACTCCTCGCCCGCGCCGTCTGCCTTGTCGATGTGCTTCATCGTCTAGCCCCCCAAAATTGGCTCATGCTGGTTTGCTGGCGCTGCTGCGGCCAAGGCCGCTGGCTGGCACCGGGGCATGACTTCGCCCACCAGTGTTTACGGCAGCAATCCGGCTGACTGAAGGGCGACGCCCGGCTTCCCTTACCCTTCCGAGGTAGGGGGCGCGGTGGACAGCAGCGCCGTCACGGCCTGCATCAGCTGGTCAGGATCGAAGGGCTTGGGCAGGAAACCCGAGGCGCCGGCGGCGCGGGCCTGCTCGCGGATGCTGCCGTCCTGCTCGGTGGTCAGCATCAGGATGGGAATGCACGCATAGCGCTCAGTGGCGCGCAGGCTGCGGATCAGCGTGAGGCCATCCATGCCGGGCATGACCTGGTCGGTGACCAGCATGCCGAAGCTGGCGCCGGCTGCGAGCGCATGTGCCTGGTCGCCGTCAGCCGCCTCGGTCACGTCAAACCCTCCTGCGCGCAGGCAGGCGCCGATCATGCGGCGTAGCGAAGGGGAATCGTCGACGACGAGGATGCTGGGCGATAACATGGGCGCCTCCGGTTTGCAGGACTCGATTGATCCGCCAGGATGGACAGCACGGGCAACGCAGCCGGCGACGGACGGGCCGGCGCAGGGCTGCGCCGCGAACGCTGGCAGCCTGCCAGACCGGTTATCGGCCGCGCTGCAAAAAAACTTTAGCCGTCAGGCGCCGCCCTGCTTCCGCAACGCATCGGCAAAACCGGCAGCATCCAACGGCAACGACAGCAGGTAACCCTGCACCTCGTCGCACCCCATCTCATTGAGGATTTCCAGCTGCGATGCCGATTCAACGCCTTCGGCCACCACCTTCATGCGCAGCTCATGCGCCAGCGCCACCATCGAGCCGACGATGGCGCGGCCCTGCGCATCGGTGTCGAGCCCGCCGATCAGCGTGCGGTCGATCTTGAGCGTGCCCACGCGCAGGCGTTTGAGATAGCCCAGGCTGGAATAGCCACTGCCAAAATCGTCCAGCGCCACCTGGATGCCGAGCGACTGCAGCTCAGCCAGCGTTTCCAGTGACTTGCCGATATCCTTCATCGCCGCGGTCTCGGTGATCTCCAGCGTGATCGCCGAGGGCGGGATGTCGTGCTGGTGGATCTGCTCGAGCAGGTATTGCGGGAAATTGCGGCTGGCAAAGCGCAGCCCCGAGACATTGATCGCCACCGGCACGGTGGGCACGCCGGCGTCCCGCCATTGGCGCACCTGGCGACAGACGCTGGTCAGGACCCAGTCGTCGAGCTTGTCGATCTGGCCCGACTGCTCGGCCACGGTGATGAACTCGGCCGGGCTCACCTGGCCCAGCGCGGGATGGCGCCAGCGGCATAGCGCTTCGGCCCCCACCAGCGTGCGCCGGCGCGCATCGTACTTGGGCTGGAACTGCAGCGACAGTGCGTCGTCCTGGATCGCGAGCCACAGGTCGCGCCGGATCACGCGGGTGCGGCGCGCGCGCTCGCCGGCGGCGCTGTTGAACAGGCGCACCTGGTTCGAGCCGCTCTGGCGGGCCTCGGCCAGGCTGACGCGCGCGGCCTGCATCAGCGCCTCTGAGGTCTGCGCATCGCGCGGATAGATGGCAATGCCGATGTTCACGCCGATCTGCATCTGCAAGCCGCGCGCAGCGATGAACTCGGCCAGCGAGCCGAGCATGCGCGAGCCCAGTTCCTGCGCGCGGCCATGGTGGACCAGCTCGGGCACGCCCACGGCAAACTCGTCGCGCGCCAGCCGGGCCAGGAAGTCGTGCGGCTCCAGCACCGCCTGCGCCAGCGCGCCGGCGTCCTGGGCCAGGATATCGTCGGCGCGGATCTCGAAGACCTCGTCGACCTCGCGGTAGTCGGCAATATGGATCAGCAACACGGCGCAGCCGGTCTCGGCCAGCCGCGCCTGCGCGATCGCCTGGTCCAGCCAGCGGCCGAAGGCGACGCGGTCAGGCATCGTCGTTGCCACGCTGTACTCGCCCACCGTGCCCTGCCCGCGCGCGGCGGCACGCACGGTAAGACGGCCGGGGCGGCCGGGAATGCGCGCGCCGCGCCGCGCCAGCCGGGGCTCGTGGCCGCGCGGCAGGCCATGCGCCTCGTCCGCCAGCTCATCGGCCAGGCCGGCTTCGTGGTGCGCCGGCAGCAAGCCACGCGACTGCGCGCGGTGGACGGCGAACATCAGCGCGCACAACGCGGTCAGCCCGCCCGCCAGCCAGGCGGGGTTCGGCAGGCCGGCGGCATCGATGCAGGCGCGCGCCGAGACCGAGCCCGCGCCACAGGCGCGGCCCAGGTGCGTGCCGGCCGCCGCCACCAGCCCGGCGCCAGCGACGACCGCCATGATCGCCGCGCCACGCCACAGCCGCGTGCCCTGGCGCAGCCACTGCACCAGCAGCTTGGCAGCCGCGGTGGCGGCCGCGGCGGCAGCGAAGCTGGCCGCCATCTGCGCCGTGTCGTTGGCCGCCGGCACGCTGCCCGACAGCATCACCACCAGCACGGGCACGCTTACGCTCAGCTGCGACAACAGTGCCGCCGACCAGGTCAGCGTGCGCAGCGAGCGGCCACCGGCTGACTGGTCCGCACGCCCGGCACGAACGCCAAGGGCGGCGGCCACGCCCAGCAGGGCAGCCAGCAGCAACAGGACGGAACTCAGGGCAATCATTGGGCTGCGCGATGATGAAGAGAATGCGCGAAGAAGGTCAGGACGCGGGGCAAACCCCGCATCATGGCATCTTGCAGTCGCCGTGTGAACAAGGCAATGGTGGGGACAATAGTCTAGAACGCGCTCCAGTCATCATCGGCCCCGGCAACGGCCAGCGCGGGCCTCGCCGCCGGACGGCCTGCCGGCAGCGCCGCGGCCGGGCGGGCACCAGCGGTACGCGGCGCTGCGGCTGCCGCCGGGCGCACCGACATGGTGCGTGCGGTGCGGCCAGCGACAGCCGTCGCGGCCGCGCCTGCCCCCACTCCCGTACCCGTGCCAAGGTTGAACACCGAGACCACGTTCTTGAGCTTCTGCGCCTGTTCTTCCAGCGCCCCGGCTGCGGCGGCGGCCTCTTCCACCAGCGCGGCATTCTGCTGCGTCACCTCGTCCATCTGGGTCACCGCCTGGTTGACCTGCTCGATGCCGCTGGTCTGTTCCTGCGACGCGGCACCGATCTCGTTCATGATGTCCGTCACGCGGCGCACGGCCTGGACGATCTCGCCCATGGTCTGGCCGGCTTCGGCCACCAGCCGGGTGCCGCTCTCCACGCGCTGGCCCGACTCGCCGATCAGCGCCTCGATCTCCTTGGCGGCCGAGGCCGAGCGCTGCGCCAGGCTGCGCACCTCGCCCGCCACCACGGCAAAGCCGCGGCCCTGCTCGCCGGCACGCGCGGCTTCCACCGCCGCATTGAGCGCCAGGATATTGGTCTGGAAGGCAATGCCCTCGATCACGCTGATGATCTCGACCACCTTGCGCGAGGCGCCGTTGATCTCGTTCATGGTGTCGACCACGCGGCCCACCACGTCGCCGCCCTTGAGCGCGATCTGCGAGGCCTCGTTGGCCAGTACGCCGGCCTGGCGCGCGTTGTCAGCATTCTGTCGCACCACCGTGGTCAGCTCTTCCATGCTGGCGGCGGTCTGCTCCAGCGACGAGGCCTGTTCCTCGGTGCGCTGCGACAGGTCCAGGTTGCCAGTGGAAATCTGCTGCGTGGCCGATGCCATCGAATCGGCGCCGGTGCGCACTTCGGCAACGATGCCCGACAGGCTGGCCTGCATCGCGGCCAGCGCCTGCATCATGCGGCCGATCTCGTTCTTCGAGACGCTGGCGATGCGCGAGGTCAGGTCGCCGCGGGCGATGCGCTCGAACACAGCCAGCGCCTCTTGCACCGGCGTGACGATGGCGCGGTTCAGCGTGACCGTGCATAGCACGGCGACCGCCAGGCCCAGCACGATCAGCACGATCGACAGCATGCGGATGCGCGCAAAGCTGGCCTGCGCGGCATCGAAGTTGGCCTGTCCGGCAGTCATCTGGAACTTCTGCAGCTTCTCGTGCACGCCCGACATGCTGCGCTGCAGGTCAGGCAGCACCTTCTTCGCCAGCCGCAGGGCCTCTTCCTGGTTGCCGGCCAGCGAGGCCGCCTGCAGCGGCAGCACGCCCTGCTCCATGAACACCTGGCGCTGCTTGCCCAGTTCCGCGGCGAGCGCCTTTTCCTCAGGATTCTGCGGCAGGCTCATATAGCGCTTCCAGGCAGCCTCCGATGCCTCAACGAACACCCTGGAGCGGTCCACGTGAACCTTGGGATCGTCCTGCTCGCCCTGCATCACGTTGCGGTCCAGCGCCAGGCGCATGCGCGTGGTGGCCTGCATCGCCTCGCTGAGCGCGACGGTGGAGCCGAGCTGGTTGGCATAAGTCTCCCTGAGGGCGTCATTGCTTTGAGAAATACCGTGCAGGCCGGCACCGCCGACCAGCAACAGCAGCAGCGACAGCATTCCCATGGCGCCCCGCAGCAGGGTCTTGATCTGGATATTGTTGTGGAAGGACATGATGAAAGAAGACTGTGGCAACCCGCGGGGCACACCCCTGGCCCCGTTCCGGCAGGATCGACGCCCAGATGATCCGCCCTGCCCGGATAACGGCGCCGCCTCCTGGTACTTGAGCCGCCGCGCCGGTGGCGGCGCAATTAATCGGCCATAACTGGCGTGTCGGATATACGGCACCTGGCTTGCCGCGCGATCGCCGCGAACGCCCTGGCGAATTTGCCGCCGCCGATTATGGCGATTTGATTTTGGCGGCGGCTGGCCTGCCGCCGGACCGGTTTGCATACGGCCGCACCATTTACGGGCCTGAACCGCGAACTGCGGCCGGAACTGCAGCCGGGCAACACCGACCAGGACGGAAATCCCGGTGACAGACCACGACACCGAAAGTTCACACAATTATCGGCGCCAAGAATTTTCGCAAAAACAGCATCCGATTACTACGGCAGGATTTGCAGCGGGCGGCTACCTCGTTATAATTGTTTTCAGCATTTTCACCCCCGCACACACCCACCGCATTCCACTCCACCGGAAACCGAGGACCCAATGGCGACTTATCAGGAAATCGTTCAGAAAATCAGTGAACTGCAGAAGCAGGCCGAGGAAATCAAGGCACGCGAACAAGCCACGGTGATCGCGGATATTCGCGAGAAAATCGAGCAATATGGCCTGACCGCGGAAGACCTGGGTTTTGGCGCAAAGGTGCCGGCCGGCAAGAAGGCGGTCAACCGCAAGGTGCCGGTACGCTATCGCGACAGCGCCGGCAATACCTGGACCGGCCGCGGCAAGCGCCCGGGCTGGCTGACCCAGGCCCTGGCCCAGGGCAAGGCAGTTGAAGACTTTCTGATCCGCTGAAACACGCGATCCGGCAGATGGCAAAACGCCACGGAATTGATCCGTGGCGTTTTTGTTTTCTGGCCTGCAGCGGCGCCCGTGCAACACCGCGTCACCGCCTGCCCGGGCCGTCAGGCGTCAAACCCCTGCGGATTCATCGACTGCCAGCGCCATGAGTCCTCGCACATGCGGTCGATGTCATGACGCGCGCGCCAGCCCAGCAGCTGGTTGGCCAGCGCGGGATCGGCGTAGCACGAAGCGATGTCGCCCGGGCGCCGCGCCACGATGTCATGCGGCACCGGCTTGCCGCTGGCACGCTGGTAGGCCTGCACCACTTCCAGCACGCTGTAGCCGCGGCCCGTGCCCAGGTTCACGGTCATGCTCTTGCCCTGCGCGCGCAGGTAACCCAGCGCCGCCAGGTGGCCGTCGGCCAGGTCGCAGACGTGGATATAGTCGCGCACGCCGGTGCCGTCCGGCGTCGGGTAGTCGCCGCCGAATACCATCAGCTTTTCACGGCGCCCGCCGGCCACCTGTGCCACATAAGGCATCAGGTTGTTCGGAATACCGCGCGGATCCTCGCCGATCAGACCGCTTTCATGCGCGCCGACCGGATTGAAATAACGCAGGTAGGCAATGCGCCAGTCCGGATCCGATCTTTCCAGGTCGCGCAGGATTTGCTCGCCCATCAGCTTGGTCTGCCCATACGGATTGGTGGCCGACAGCGGGAAATCCTCCAGGATTGGCACCGCATGCGGATTGCCATAAACCGTGGCCGAAGAACTGAACACCAGCTGTTTCACCCCGGCCGCGCCCATTGCCGCGCATACCGTCAGCAGCCCACCCAGGTTGTTGCTGTAATACTCCAGCGGCTGGCTCACGGATTCGCCCACTGCCTTGAGCGCGGCAAAATGAATCACCCCGCTGATGCGGTGTTCGGCAAAGAGCCGGTCCAGCAACGCGCGGTCGCGCACGTCGCCCTGCACAAAATGCGGGGTCTGGCCGGTAATGGTGGCGAGCCGCTCCAGCACCACCGGGCTGCTGTTGCACAGATTATCCAGGCCAATCACGTGGTAGCCGGCATTGAGCAGCGCAACCCAGGTATGCGAGGCGATATAGCCGGTGGCACCGGTCAGGAGCAAGGTTTCAGGCATGGAAAATAGGCGTCGGAATTCGATTCAGGGCCGGGCCTTTGGCCTGGCGGATTCAAAACATGACTCAAGCACCACTTTCAGCGGCGTAAGCCGGCGAAGCTGCTTATTATCCACGATCTGCCGTTGCGCCCAGCTTAGCTGGTAGCCGGCGCAGAGCGCGGGCAAGGCTAGGCCCGGCTCCGCGGCGCTTCCGCCACCAGCCCAGCGCGCGCCTGCCAGGCTTCATAGGCGGCGTGCAACCGCCAGCCGGACTCCAGGTCGCGCATGCCCAGGCATTGCGCCACCTCGGCCGGCGCCGTGCCAGCCTCGAAATGCATGGCGGCGCAGGTATTGCGCAGCGTCTGCGGCGACGCGCGTTCGCTGCGGCCGGCCAGCACACCGGCCTCGTCCAGCAGGATCTCCACGCGCCGGTAGACCGAGGCGGCATGCATCGGCCGCCCCGACGGCATGGCGGGAAACACCAGGCCGCCAAGCGTGCCGGAGGCTTCGCGCAATGCCAGCCAGGCCCGCAGCGGCGCATGGGCCAGGCTGAACAGCGGCACGGTATAGGCCCGGCCGTTGTCCGCGCGGACCATGCGCAGCGCCATCCGGCCGGGTGCGCCAGCTTCGATGGCATCGACCCGCAGCGCCCGGGCCTCGCCTACCTTCAGGCCGCCGCCGAGCAGCACCGCCAGCAGGGCCGCATCGCGGGCGCGCTTCCATTGGGTGGGCGATGCCGCGGTATGCGTGTCGCCGGCCGGCATGCCGGCCGGGCCGAGTATCCGCGCCACCAGCAGGTCGCGCTCGCCCGGCAGCAGGAAGGCGGTGGGATCGTTCTCGCCGTCGGCCAGATGGGCGCGCACTGCCTGGCTGGCCGGGTTGTGCATGCCCTCGCGCAGCCGCGCCAGGTGATGGAACACCCGTTCGATCAGCCGCGTATAGCGATAGCGGTGCGATTTGTGCAGCTGCTGCGCGTCCAGGAACTCACCGATCTGTTCCGCCGACCAGCTCAGCGGCGGCAGCCCGCGCTCGGCCGACCAGCGCAGCAGCTTGCCCCACATGGCGCGGTACACCACGCTGGTGCCATGCCGGAAGCCATGCCGTGCCAGCCAGCCGTCGAACGCGCGCTCCGGATGGTCACGCCAGGCGGCCAGGTCGGCATCGAACAAGGCCGCCTGTTCAGGATGGGCAGCGGAGGGCTTAGTGGTCACTGACTCTCCTGCCGGGGGCCGGCGTGCGGGGGTTGGGATCCCGCCTATTGTAGACAACCCGTCACTGCGCGGCGGGGGCGCCGGCACAGTTGGTCCCGCATCGCTTGCACAGTGCCCCGGCGCATGCTACCTTTCCATCCACTATGCAACTGGTTGCATAAACCCTGCAGTCAGACCCCGTCAAACGAGACGCCCGCGCACCGACGCCAGCCAAGGAGACCGACGTGACCACCACCAACCTGATTCCCGCCGCACAGGCCTCACTTGAAGCCTGGCACCAGATGCTGGCCAACGGTTCGATGGCCGGGCTCGACGCCATCGTGGCCGATGAGGTGGTGTTCCGCTCGCCGGTTGCACACACTCCCTACCCCGGCCGCGCCGCGATTGGGCTGGTGCTGACCACGGTGAACCAGGTGTTCCAGGACTTCCGCTATCACCGCAGCTTTGTCAGCGAGGACGGCCACAGCGTGGTGCTGGAATTCAGCGCGGCCGTGGACGGCAAGGCGCTCAAGGGCATCGACATGATCCGTTTCGACGACGCCGGCCGCATTGCCGAGTTCGAAGTCATGGTTCGCCCGCGCTCTGGCCTGGAGGCGCTGGCCGCCGCCATGGGCGCGCGCCTGGCCAGCCAGAAGGACACGCTGACCGGCGCGGCCTGACGCAACCCTGTTTCGCAGCACCGTTTTTTCGTTTTACCGGATTACCCAGGAGACTTCACCCATGGCCCTTCCCGCCCACCTCCAGAACCGGCTGTCGCTGCCGGTGGTCTGCTCGCCGCTGTTCATCATCTCCAACCCCGACCTGGTCATCGCCCAGTGCAAGGCCGGCGTGGTGGGCTCGTTCCCCGCGCTGAATGCGCGCCCGGCACCCAAGCTGGAAGAATGGCTGGACCGCATCACCACCGAGCTGGCCGAACACGACGCCAAACACCCGGACCGCCCGTCGGCGCCGTTCGCCGTCAACCAGATCGTGCACAAGTCCAACGACCGGCTTGAACATGACCTGGAGCTGTGCGTGCGCTACAAGGTGCCGATCGTGATCACCTCGCTGGGCGCGCGCAAGGAAGTCAACGACGCAGTGCACTCGTACGGCGGCATCGTGCTGCATGACGTGATCAACAACACCTTCGCGCGCAAGGCCATCGAGAAGGGTGCGGACGGACTGGTGGCGGTTGCCGCTGGTGCCGGCGGCCATGCCGGCACGCTGTCGCCGTTCGCGCTGCTGCACGAGATCCGCGAATGGTTCGACGGCCCGCTGCTGCTGTCGGGCTCGATCTCCAGTGGCGACGCCATCCTGGCCGCGCAGGCCGCCGGCGCCGACCTGGCCTATATCGGCTCGGCCTTTATCGCCACGCAGGAAGCCAACGCGCAGGACGGCTACAAGCAGATGATCGTCGACAGCACCGCCAGCGACATCGTCTACTCCAACCTGTTCACCGGCGTGCACGGCAACTACCTGCGCGGCAGCATCGAGCGCGCCGGCCTGGACCCGAACGCGCTGCCCGAATCGGATCCGTCGAAAATGAATTTCGGCTCCACCAGCGTCAAGGCGTGGAAGGATATCTGGGGCGCCGGCCAGGGCGTGGGCGCAATCAAGCGCGTGGTGCCCGCGGGCGAGCTGGTGCGCCGCTTTGCCGAGGAATATGCGCTGGCACGCCGGCGCCTGGGCTTGGGAGAAGCCAGGCAGGCCGGCACGCGTGCCGTCGATCTGGCCTGACGCAGCCAGTCAGCTGGCCTGGCAGGCCGTAGCCGCCGCCCGTGCCGGGCGCGGCTACAGCAGCGGCAGCAGTTCCTCGCCCCAGGCCACCCAATCCTGCTCGAAGCGGATGCCGCGCTGCAGCAGCGCATAGCGCAACTGCTGCGCGCGGTCCATGTCCGGCGCCGAGAAATCGCGCCGCTCGATGGCAAGGTAAGTCTCCAGCCGGGCCCGGTGCAGCGCGATCAGCCGCCGCATCTCGTCACCCAGGCCAAGCGGCCCGATCACCGCATCGGCGCGCAGCTTGACCAGGATTTCCTCGCGCTGGTCCAGGCTGGCGCCGGGGGTCAGCACCCAGCGTGCCAGTTCGTCATGGCCGGCCGGCAACACCCGGTAGACCTTCTTGCGGTTCTTGCGATCGCCGGCACCGGTCTCGCCTTCCGCCGCCTCGGCTTCATCCGCGGCAATCCAGCCACTGTCAGCCATCCGCCCCAGCTCGCGATAAATCTGCTGGTGCGTGGCATGCCAGAAATAGCCGATGGAACGGTCAAAGCGCCGCGCCAGGTCATAACCGGACGACGGTTTTTCGATCAGGGAAATCAACAAGGCGTGCTGGGTCGACATGCGTCTGGGCAGTGGCCCGTCGGAGGGCGATGAAAAATGGTTGGAAGCGGATGCGGCAGACCCGGAACCGGAACGCGCCGGTAGCCGCACTTCGCCGGGCTGGCGCTATGGTATCGCAATGCCGGCCTTGCGCAGCACCCTCTGCGATGTCGTCATCGGCGTCGCCAGCAAATGCCATACATTCATCAAATTTGTCAGTTTCGAAATTTCCTGGCAGACAGAATTAAAAAACGCTGAATGGCATTTCAGCGCTTAATGCAATACATTCCATACATTGAAATCCAGTGCGAGCGAAATATCCGCCCCCGGCCGCACCTTGCAGCAAACCTGGAGTGTGTCCATGACCGGAAGAATCCTGCTTGCCGAAGAGCGCGACGTGGCCTGGGAAGCCGACGCCAGCGAGCTCCCGTTCGGCATCCTGCCGCCCATGCGCGACAAGGCGCCCATTTACTACCGCCTGCCCGATACGCCGGACGGGCACCATATCAAGGAATACGCCAGCGGGCTACGCCAGCTGGTACGCTTTGTCGGTGTCGAAGAACAGGTTGTCAAATTCAGCCTGGGCTGACCAGGCACGTAACCGTTTCCCTGTGGTTGTCTCCTCCGAGCCCGTTCCTGCGGGCAGGGACTTGAACCCGTGAATTTCGCGGGTTTTTTCTTGGCCGGCCGAATCAGAGCTGCGGCGCCAGGCAGGCCGCGCCGTCCGGGTTGGCCGTTTCCGCCATGCCGAACACCGCCCTGGCGCCGCATTGCGAGCCGAACATGCGTGCCTGGTCGTGGCCCACGCCCACCACTTCATAGGCCTGGTGGCGGATCAGCAGCCCGGGGCTGGCCAGGTAGCGCTCATAGCGCAGGTAGCCGCGGGCACGCTGCAGGCGCGTGGGACCTTCGGCCTCAGCGCCGCACGCCTTGTCGAGTACGCGGTGGTTGGGGTCGTTGTCTTCCGTGCCGGCCAGATAGGTCACCTGGCGCCCGGCGTAGCGCTGGTACAGCGACAGGCCATTGGCTCCCCTTGCGTAGGGCACGATGTCCTGCATGCCATAACGGTACTTGTCGTAATCCGGGCACGCCGCCTTGTCGTAAGGCGCAAACGAGCGGCCATCCGCGCCGGCCGGGCGCACCGGCGTGAAGTACAGGTAGGACGAGGGGTTGGCCACCACATAGCGCAGGTCGATGCCGCGCGCGCGGATGCGCTCGTCGACATTGTTCAGCACGGCATAGCGATGCACGATCTGCGCACCGCCTGAATGCCCGGCCACGGTCACCCTGGCCACCTGCGGCAGGCGCGCCTGGTCGGTGACGAAGGCCATCAGGTCATCGAGGACCTGCAGTGAACTGACCGTGAGCGGCGCGTTGACCGCGTTCTCGCCACTCATCCAGCCCTGCACCGACCATTGCGGCATGCCGTCGAAGCCCTTGCCGTGGTCAGGCGTGCCGGGGAAATTGGGCGCGACCAGCAGCACCTCGTCCGGATTGCGGCCGCTGGCCTTGAGCAGTGCAGCACCGGCGGCGTAGTAGTCATCGCCATTGCGCTGCAGGCCGTGCTGCACGAACACCACCTCGCGGATACGCGACAGGTCTTGGTCGAGCTGATGGTTGGCGTAGACCGGGAAGTCATAGCCCGCGCCCGCGCCCAGGTGCACGCGCTGCCAGTGCGGCTTCGCCTGGGCCGGCGTGGCCGCCGCCTCTATCGCCCTGGCGGCGGCAGGCGCGTCAGGTGCGCTGGCGCAACCGGCCAGCACGGCCATGGCGATGGCGGCACCGGCCAAAGCCCGGCATGGTTTCCTTGGCACAACGAGAGCAATGGCTTGCAGCATGGGGAAGCGACTCCTGTGGGAAGGTTTTGCCGGCGACAGACCCGGACGCGCCCTGGTCAGTCCAGGCGCCTGACCAGCGCCGCCACGTCCGGCCAGGTCACGCGGCGGACCATGACCCGCAGGTCCGGACCGTGGAAATCATCCTCGAACGCCTCGGATTCCTCGCCGCCCAGCCGCTGGTAGAACTCGCGCGCCTGCGTATTGGCTTCCAGCACATAGAGGAACAGCGGCCGCCCGGGCCAGTGCGCGGCCACGCGCTGCGCGCAGTGGGCCAGCAAGCGCTTGCCCAGGCCCTGACCGTGGAAGGCAGGCAGCACGTGGAGGTTGTCGAGATAGATGCCGAACCGGGGCTCCGCCTCGGGCAGCAGGCAGGCAAAGCCAGCGGCTTCGCCGTCGACCATGGCCAGCGTGACTTCCACGGGGCCGTCGGCGCCGTTGTGCATGCGGGCGCGCCAGGCGGCCAGCCGTTCCGGGAAAGCCTGGTCCCGCAAGTAAGCGGCCGGCAGCATGCCGGGATAGGTGTGCTGCCAGCTGGCGGCGTGCATGGCGGCAAGCCGTTCGGCATCGGCAGCCGTGGCGGGGATCAGCGCAAGATCGGACATGACAGGTGGCACGAATCTGAAGGCCGGGCTCGCCACACCCGGCGAGGTATCGGGAAGTGCCCATTGTGCCTGCGGCAGGCCCAGGCTTGCAAAATCCGGATGCAGGGATTGCAATGGGCATGCCGGGAACGCAGGATGCAGCACCCGGCACGTGACCCGGCACAACGAAGAGGAAGCCCCCATGTACATGGTCTACTGGTCCGAAGCCGACGGCGCCGGGCTCAGCCCCCACGCGCAGTCATTTCCCAGCGATGCCATGCGCGAAGCGCTGCGTTTTACCGAAGCGCTGCGCCAGCGCCAGCACGCGGGCGAGCCGGTGAGCTTTGATAATCATATAGCCGGTCGTGGCCTCGCCCTGAGAAGTGGTGAGGTTAGAGTCAAGGTGGGACGTGCACTTTGACCTGACGGAGGCCGACATGAAGTACTGCGGAATAGACCTGCACTCGAATAACAGTGTGGTGGTGGTCAGCGATGTGGAGGATCGTATCGTGCTACAACGGCGTCTGCCCAATGATCTGGAGCAGATCCTGTCGGCCCTTGCTGCCCACCAGGATGAGCTGGTTGGCGTCGTGGTGGAATCGACCTACAACTGGTACTGGCTAGTGGATGGGTTAATGGATGCCGGCTACCAGGTTCATCTGGCGCACGTCGCAGCGATCAAGCGGTACGAAGGATTGAAGCATAGCGGAGACGCGGCCGATGCCGCCTATCTGGCGCAGTTGCTACGTCTGGGGCTATTGCCTGAAGGTTACATCTATCCACGCGAGCAGCGGGCTGCACGCGACCTGGCTCGCAAGCGGATCCAGCTAGTCCGGTGCCGAACCGCCCAGATTCTGGCGATCGAGAACCTCTTCGCGCGCCATACGGGCAAGTCAATGAGCAGTCGCACGGTCAAGCGCATGACCACCGAGCAAGTGGACGCGATCGGCCTGCCGGCGGACGTCGCACTCGCGGTCAAGGCAAATCTTGCGATCAGCGACGCGTTGCAACAACAGATTGCCATCCTCGAGAAGCGGCTAACCGAATGCGTCAAACTACGAGCCGAGTATCTTCTGCTGAAGACCGTGCCCGGGATCGGTGAAACGCTGGCCACCACCATCATGCTGGAGACCGGAACGCCAACGCGGTTTGCGGAGGTCGGCAAATTCAGTTCGTATTGCCGCTGCGTGGACAGCGCACGGCAAAGTAATGGCAAGAAGAAAGGCGAAGGCAACACCCGCAACGGCAATGCGTATCTCGCGTGGGCCTTCGTCGAGGCGGCCAATTTCACCTTGCGCCAATGCTTACCGGCGCGGCGCTTCTATGAACGCAAGCTTCGCGCCACGAACCGGTTTGTCGCGCTCAAGGCCGTGGCCCACAAACTAGCGCGCGCCTGTTACTACATGCTGCGCGAGCAGCAGCCATTCGATGTGAACCGATGCTTTGTTTGATGGTTCGGCGCAAGCTGGCGAGCCAGTAACGTGACTGGCCTGCAACCAGGGCTTTGATTGGACGCTCCCCCTGCGCCGACCGACTGTTTGCGGATGATTGAATCGCCCAGGCCGTGAGCCACCTAAAGACTGGCGTCGCGTGCGATAGCCAAGGCATTGTAAACACGCCTTTGGACACGGTCTGGCACCGATGGTTTTCTGGGGCGGTCAGCGCCGCCAGGGCGGCTGCGGATATTGGCGCAGCCAGCTTGATCCCGATGGGTGTCTGGCGCGATTCAGTTCGCAGCCAGCCAAACGAAAACATGGGCGCGATTTCGCTCCAAGAGCAGCAGGGTAGTGATTGCCGAATGTTTCGTTGGGTGCAGGGGTGATGTACTGCTGCATCACCCCTGCACCCAACGACGGGGTAGTGTTGTCCCTTGACTCCGGTCGGCTAATGGGTGTCACGCTGTGCTCGGAGAATCCCAACTCGGTGGGACGAGCCGGGGCGGCGGATCCGCCGCCCGACTACGAGTGGAAGAAGAGGCGGCCCTGAGGATTCCCAGGCCGCCTGCTCCCTCAGGCCCGCACGGCCGCAGGCTGCAGCGCGGCGCGCACCACGAAGGCCATCAGCACCGCAAACAGCAGCATCACCGCCAGGAAGTACAGGCCGGCAGCGAGACTACCGGTGGCGTCCTTGATCACGCCGATGCCATACGGCCCGAAGTAGCCACCGAGATTGGCCAGCGAATTGATCGTAGCGATGCCCACCGCGGCGCTGGCGCCGGTCAGGAACTCGCCCGGCAGCGCCCACACCACCGCCTGGATCGAATAGATCGAGAACGCCGTCAGGCAGATAAACAGGAACTGCAGCACCGGCGACTGCACCCATGCGCTCAGCGCCATGGTCACCGCGGCCATGCCGGACACCACCACGATATGGCCGTAGCGCTCGCGCTTGCGATCCGAATGGCGCGGCACCAGGTAAAGCCCGACCACGGCGAAAAGGTAGGGCACGGCCGACAGCATCCCGGTCATCACATCGGTGACGCCGAACTGCTTGATGATGGTCGGCAGCCACAGCGACAGTCCGTAGATGCTCAGCGGGAATGGCAGGAACAGCAGCGACAGCAGCAGCACGCGCTTGTCCTTGAGCGCCTGCAGCGGATTGCCGTGGGATTTCAGCGCATAGGCGGCCTGGTCGGCAGCCAGCTCACGCTCGATCCAGGCGCGGTCGCCCGGCGCCAGCCACGCGGCGCTGGCCGGCGACTCCGGCAGCAGCTTCAGCGTCGGCAGACACAGCAGCACCGCGGGCAGGCCGCTCAGCACGAACAGCGTCTGCCAGTTGTTCATGCCGAACAGCCCATGCGTGGACAGCACCAGCCCTGCCAGCGGACCCGTGATGATCAGTGCGATCGGCTGCGCCAGCACCAGCAGACCGATGATGCGCGCGCGGTGCCGCATCGGGAACCACTTGGTGAGGAAGTAAAGGATGCCCGGGTAGAGGCCCGCCTCGGCCGCGCCCAGCAGGAAGCGCAGCGCATAGAAGCTGTAGGGGCCGCTGGTCAGCGCCATCGCCATGGTAATGACGCCCCACGTGAGCAGGATGCGCGCGAACCAGCGGCGCGCGCCAAAGCGCTCCAGCGCCAGGTTGCTCGGCACTTCGCACAGGAAGTAGCCGACGAAGAACAGGCCCGCGCCCAGGCCGTAGGCCGCATCGCTGATGCCGATGGCTGCGTTCATATGCAGCTTGGCGAAACCCACCACTGAACGGTCGATATACGCGACCACGTAGATCAGCGCAAGGAACGGGATCAGCCGCCGCACCAGCATGCCGATGATGCGGCTTTCCTCTATCGCTTGTGAATCTTCACCCTGTGTCGGGGCGGCGCGCTCCATCGGCGCGGTCTGGGTGCCATGCATGGCAAGTCTCCTCTTATTGTGACAGGCAGGATCGCGCCGGCTGCGCGGCGGCAGCCGGCGCCGTGGTTCAGTGCGAGTGGCGCGGCACCTCGCGGCCGCGGCAGCCCACCAGGAAGTCGAGGTCGCAGCCCTCGTCCGCCTGCAGTACGTGGTTGACATAGAGCTTGCGATAGCCGCCGTCGGCCGGGGCTTCCAGCGGCTGCACGTCGGCCATGCGGCGCGCAAATTCGGCCTTGTCGATATCCAGGTGCAGGCGCCCGGCCTCGCAGTCGAGTTCGATCCAGTCGCCGTCGCGCACGATCGCCAGCGGGCCGCCTGCCGCGGCTTCCGGCGCCACGTGCAGCACCACGGTGCCATAGGCGGTGCCGCTCATGCGCGCATCGGAGATGCGCACCATATCCTTGACGCCCTGGCGCAGCAGCTTGGGCGGCAGGCCCATGTTGCCCACCTCGGCCATGCCTGGGTAGCCGCGCGGTCCGCAGCGCTTGAGCACCAGCACCGAATTCTCGTCGACGTCGAGCGCTTCATCGACGATGCGTTCCTTGTAGTGTTCCAGGTTCTCGAACACCACCGCGCGGCCGCGATGGCGCAGCAGCTTCGGCGTGGCCGCCGAGGGCTTGAGCACGGCGCCGCGCGGCGACAGGTTGCCGCGCAGGATGCGGATGCTGCCGTCGCGGATCAGCGGCTGGTCCAGCGGGCGGATCACTTCATCGTTGGTGATCGGCGCGTCCCTGACGTTGTCCCAGATCGCCTTGCCGTTCACGGTCAGCGCGCCGGGGTGCGGCAGCAGGCCGGCCTCGCCCATGCGGCGCAGCACCGCCGGCAGGCCGCCCGCGTAATAGAACTCTTCCATCAGGAAGCGGCCCGACGGCATCAGGTCGACGATGGTCGGCGTGTCGCGCCCCACCTTGCTCCAGTCTTCCAGCTCCAGCGGCACACCGATGCGGCCCGCGATGGCCTTCAGGTGGATCACTGCGTTGGTGGAGCCGCCGATCGCGGCGTTGACGCGGATCGCGTTCTCGAAGGCCTGGCGCGTCAGGATCCTGGAGAGCGTCAGGTCCTCGCGCGCCATCTCGACGATGCGGATGCCGGACATGTGGGCCAGCACGTAGCGGCGCGAGTCCACCGCCGGAATCGCGGCATTGTGCGGCAGCGAAGTCCCCAGCGCCTCGGCCATGCAAGCCATGGTCGAAGCCGTGCCCATGGTGTTGCAGGTGCCGGCTGAGCGCGACATGCCGGCCTCTGCCGACAGGAACTGGTGCAGGTTGATCTCGCCCGCCTTGAGCGATTCATGCAGCTGCCACACCGCGGTGCCCGAGCCGATGTCCTTGCCGTCGAGCTTGCCGTTGAGCATCGGCCCGCCGGTGACGACGATGGCCGGCACATCGCAACTGGCCGCGCCCATCAGCAGCGCGGGCGTGGTCTTGTCGCAGCCGGTCAGCAGCACCACCGCATCGATGGGGTTGCCGCGGATGGCTTCCTCGACATCCATCGCCGCCAGGTTGCGCGTCAGCATCGCAGTCGGGCGCAAGTTGGACTCGCCGTTGGAGAAAACCGGAAATTCGACCGGAAAGCCGCCGGCTTCATACGCGCCGCGCTTGACGTGCTCGGCCAGCTTGCGGAAGTGCGCGTTGCAAGGGGTCAGCTCCGACCACGTATTGCAGATGCCGATCACGGGGCGCCCGTCGAAGGCGTGGTCGGGGATGCCCTGGTTCTTCATCCAGCTGCGGTACATGAAGCCGTTCTTGTCCGCGCTGCCGAACCACGCCGTCGAGCGCAGCGGCTTGGGTTGCTTGTCCTTGGAATCCGACATGTTGTTCCTGATGCGATGGCCGCCATGGCTGGCGGCCGGAATGGCAGGGACGACGGATCCAGCAGCGTTGCGTCATGCCGGCGCCGCGCCATGCTGTCTCCGGTCGTTTTTCTTTTGTCGGACGGAGTGTATGCAGCTTGCCGATATGCTACTAATGAAGAGTTCAGCCGTTGCCATATCAATCCCGGCATTGGTATTAACCCTAGTCTTTATGCAAGCCCCCGCCAATTCCCCTTCCCCCGACGCCGCGCCGCTCTGGCAAAGCCACACCCGCCTCAAGACCCGGCAATTGTTGCTGCTGCTGGCAGTCGCCGACGAAGGCAGCATCCATCGCGCCGCCGAGCGGCTGGCGATGACGCAGCCAGCCGCGTCCAAACTGCTGCGGGAACTGGAAGAGATGTTGTCGGTGCCGCTGTTCGAGCGCCTGCCGCGCGGCATGGCGCCGACCGACTACGGACGGGCGATGATCCGGCATGCGCGCGCGGTGATCGGCAGCCTGAACCAGGCGCGTGAAGAGGTGCTGGCATTGAAGGCGGGGCGGCTCGGCCATGTGGCGATCGGCGCCATCACGTCGCCAGGCGTGCGGCTGCTGCCGCCGGCGATCGCGCAGATCAAGACGCTCTACCCGGGCCTGCGCGTGTCGGTGGAGATCGACAACAGCAACGTGCTGCTCGACCGCCTGGGGCAGGAAAAGCTGGACATGGTAGTGGCGCGCCTCTTTCCGGAGCACGACAAGGGGCGGCTGCGCTATGAGCCGATGTCGGAAGAGCCGGTGTGCGCAGTGGTCAGGCCGGGCCACCCGATGCTGTCGGCATGGGGCCTGTCGCTGGCCGACACCACCGAGGCCGCGTGGCTGATCCCGCCGGCGGGCACGGTGCTGCGCCACCGCTTCGAGCTGATGTTCCAGCGCGCCAGCCTGGCGCCGCCGGTCAACGTGGTGGAGACCGCCGCGCTGCTGTTCCTGACACGCATGGTGACGCAATCGGACATGATCGCGGTGCTGACCGCCGATGTGGCGCAGTATTACGCCGCGTTCGGCATGGTGGAGATCCTGCCGATGGAGATGCCCTGCCACATGGACGATTTCGGCCTGATTACGCCAACCGACCGGCTGATGTCGCCGGGCGCGCTGCTGGTGGCCGACGCGCTGCGCGAGAGCGGGCAGTCCATCTATGGCGGGCAGGCGCCGGCCTGAACCGGCGCCTTTCCTTGCTTCAGCCGATGATGTCGAACTGGCTGAAGTACTCCTCGTTCAGCTCCAGCCCCAGCCCCGGCAGGTTGTCGTCCAGCTGCAGGTAGCCGTTGTCGGGTGCGGGATCGCCCTTGAAGATGTAATAGAACAGCTCATTGCCGACTTCGACGTCGTGCACCGGGAAGTACTCGGCCATCGGCGAAGCCGTCGAGGCCATGGTCAGGTGGTAGTTGTGCATCTGCCCGGCATGCGGGATCACCGGCACCGACCACGCTTCGGCCATGGCGTTGATCTTCTGCGCCGCGGTGATGCCGCCGACGCGGTTGGTGTCGTACTGGATCACGTCCACTGCGCGGCGCTCCAGCAGGTCCTTGAAGCCGTAAGAGGTGAATTCATGTTCACCGCCGGAGATCGGGAACGGGCTCGCCTTCTTCAGCTCGGCGTAGCCTTCGATATCGTCGGCGATCACCGGCTCTTCCAGCCAGCGCGGGTTGAACTCGGCCAGGCGCGGCAGCATGCGGCGCGCGTACTCCAGGGTCCAGCCCATGTAGCACTCCAGCATGATGTCGACGCCGTCGCCGACCAGCTCGCGCAGCAGGCGCACCTGCTCGATGTTCTTCTGCATGCCGGCGGGACCGTCCTTGGGGCCGTAGCCGAAGCGCATCTTCATCGCGGTGAAGCCCTGGTCGAGGTAGCCCTGCGCTTCGGCCAGGAACGCGTCGCGGTCGTCGTTGTTGTAGAGCTTGGAGGCGTAGCACCAGATCTTCTCCTTGGTGCGCCCGCCCAGCAGCTTGAACACGGGCTTGCCGACCGCCTTGCCCATCAGGTCCCACAGCGCGATATCGACTGCGGAGATTGCCGCCATGCCGATGCCCTTGCGGCCCCACGCATGGGTGCGGCGGTACATCTTCTGCCACAGGTATTCGTTGTCGAACGGGTCCTGGCCGATCACCACCGGTGCCAGGTACTGGTCGACGATCTCCTTGGCCACGCGCGGCGCCAGCGCGCAGTTGCCGATGCCGACCAGGCCGGTGTCGGTTTCCACTTCCACCACCAGCCAGCCATGGAAGCGGAACGAACCCATGGCGTCGCCTCGCTCGAACAGGATGTCGGTGGCGTTGGTGCAGAAATGCGCCTGCGGCGGCACGGTCTTGCCCTTCCATTCAAAGACGCGGGCGCGGACGTTGGTGATCTTCATGTTCAGCTCCTGATGGCGATGTGTTGGCGCGAACGCTCCCCGGCCGCACCGGGGGCGGTCTTGCTGGTCTTGGTGTGGTGAAGGTGGTGGCTAGGGCGCGGCGCGCCGCTGCGCACCCATGCGGCAGGCGATCTGGAATGCCTGCAGCGTGGCGCCCGGATCGGCGCGGCCCTGCTGCGTGATGTCGAACGCGGTGCCGTGCGCGGGCGTGGTGATCGGCACCGGCAGCCCGCCCTGCACCGTCACGCCGCGCGAGAAGCCCATCAGCTTGATGCCGATCTGGCCCTGGTCGTGGTACATGGTGACGATGGCATCGAACTGGCGCTGCGACGGCCCGCCCTGCACCTTCAGGAAGATGGTGTCGGCCGGGAACGGACCGTCGGCCGCCACGCCGCGCTCACGCGCCGCGGCCACGGCCGGGGCGATCACGTCGATCTCTTCGCGGCCGAAGGCGCCGTTGTCGCCGTTGTGCGGGTTCAGGCCGCACACCGCGATGCGCGGGCGCGCCATGCCGGCGCGGCGCAGGGCGTGGTCGATCAGGTCGATGGCGCCGCCCACGCGTTCCGGCGTGATCATCGCCGGCACGTCCTTGAGCGCCACGTGCGAGGTCACGCGCGAGGTCCACAGCCCGTCCAGAACATTGAACTCGCAGAAGTTGCCGTGGTAGCCAAGCTGCTCGGCAAACCAGTGCAGCTCATCGCTATGCGCCATGCCGGCGGCGTGCAGCGAGCTCTTGTTGAGCGGCCCGAACAGGATCGCGTCGGCCTGGCCCGCCTGCGCCAGCTGCAGTGCCAGCGCCAGCGTGCCCAGGCTGTAGCGCCCGCCCTCGGCACTGGCTTCGCCGCGCGCATACGCCGGGCGCTCCGGCAGCTGCCAGTGGTACAGGCGCGGCTTGCCATCATCGGCAAAGGCGGGCGCATCGGTCTCGGCCAGCGCCAGCTCGACGCCTGCGATCCGCATGCCGTGGCGCCATTCGTCGCGGTCGGCGATCAGCAGGATCTCGGCCTGCGCGGCGGTCGCGGGGTCGGCCAGCAACCTGGCGATCAGTTCGGGGCCGATGCCGGCGGGGTCGCCCAGCACCATGGCGATTCTTGGACGGGAATTCATGGGACTTCCGTGGTTGTTATTGGTCGAGCTTGACGCCCAGCTCAGCGATCAGCTTGCCATAGCGCACATACTCGGCACGCGAGAAGGCATCGAACTGCGCCGCGGTCAGCGCGCCGGGCACCGCGCCCACATCGGCCAGCCGGCGCACGGTGTCAGGGTCCTTGATCACCGTGGCCAGCGCGCTGCCCAGCTTCTGCAGCGTCGCGGGCGGCGTGCCGGCCGGCGCATAGACACCGTACCACGCACTCATCTGGATGCCGGGCACGCCCGCTTCAGCCAGCGTGGGCACGTTGGGCAGCAGCGCCGAGCGCTGGTCCGCGGTGACCGCCAGCGCGCGCAGCTTGCCGGCCTTGATATGGCTGATGACCGACGGCATGGTCTCGAAGCTCATGTCCACCTGCCCGCCCATCAGGTCCACCAGCGCGCTGCTGCTGCTCTTGTATGGCACGTGCAGCAGCTTGCCCTTGATCTGCCGCGCGAAGGACGCGCCGGCCAGGTGCTGGGTGCTGCCGACCCCGGACGAGCTGTAGCGGAACTTGTCCGGATTGGCCTGGATCTGCGCCACCAGCGCCTTGACGTCGCGCGCCTGCACCTGGTTGTTGACCACCAGCACATTGGGCACCGACGACACCAGCGCCACCGGCGCGAGGTCCTTGAGCGGATCGAACTGCAGCTTGAGCAGGTGCGGGGCGATCGCTTGCGAAGTCACCACGCCCATCAGCAGCGTGTTGCCGTCCGGCGCCGCCTTGGCGGTCAAATCCGCGGCAATGGTGTTGGACGCGCCGGGGCGGTTGTCGACCACGACGGGCTGCTTCAGCTGCGCGGCGAGCTTGTCGGAGACGATGCGCGCCATCACGTCGGTGCCGCCGCCGGGCGCGGCGCCCACCATCAGCCGCACCGGCCGTGTGTCCTGCGCCCAGGCATTGCCCGTTACCGCCGCCACCGTGGCCAGGCCGGCGAGTGCGCCGGCGATCCATGTCTTCATTGCTGTCTCCGTCGTTTTGCTGTCCGGCTCTGCGGCGCGGATGGGCAGACTATAGGAGCATCAGTGATTCGCCACTACTGATGTTTTTTGAACTGGCGATCACTTGGCGTTATACCTCGGCTGCCGCCTGCCGCGCGGTGCGCGGCAATGCCTTCAGGATCGCGACCAGCTGCCGCGCCGACGCGGACAAGGCGCCGCCGCGCCGCGTCACGATGCCAAAAGTCTGCTGCCGCGACTGCAGCCGCACGGGCAGGATGCGCAGCATCTTCTGGCGCTCGAACATCGCCGCCACGCCGGTCGGCAGCAGCGACACCAGCCCCGGGTCACCCTGCAGCATGGCAACGGTGACCAGGGCCGACGAGGTCGAGATCGCATTGGCGGGGAAGCTCATGCCGGCCAGGTCCAGCTCGCGCTGCAGCAGCGCATGCATCGGCATATGGCCGGCATAGGTGATCCAGCGATAACCCGCGAGGTCGGCAAACCCCATCGCACGCGCGCGCGGCGCCGGATGCGCATGGCCCGCCACAACCGCGACCTGCTCGTCGCCAAGCGGGTGGTAGTGGTACCGCGCCGGTTCATCGCTGACCAGCGAGCGGCCGATCACCAGGTCGAGGTGGCCGTCGTCGAGCAGCCCCAGCAGGCGCAGGCTGGTGTCCTCGATGATCTCCAGCGCCAGCTCCGGCTGCGCCTGGCGCAACTGCGCCAGCGCCGGCACCAGCACCTCCGGCACCGCGCCCATGATCACGCCGATGGCCACGCGCCCGCCGCTGCCCGCGCGGATGCCCGCCACCTCCTCGCACATCGCGCCCAGGTCGGCCACCAGCTGGCGTGCGTGCCGAATCACGCAATGGCCAAAGGCATTGGGACGCATGCCGCGCTTGGAGCGCTCGAACAGCGGCGCTTCCAGCATGCCTTCCAGTTCCTGCAGCGACTTGCTGGCCGCCGACTGGGTCATCGCCATCGCCGCGGCAGCCTGGTGCAGGGAGGAATGCTCGTCCAGCGCGATCAGCAGTTGCAGCTGCTTCATGCGCAGCCGGCCGGTCAGGGTGTCGAGGGTGGATTTCATGAAGCGTCTGTGAGTCGCAAAAGCGATCATCAGATGGAAAGGTTTCAATATACAGCCCGCGGGGCGGCTCGTATATTGGCCCGATCCAATTCATAAGCAGCCGGAGGAGACCATGACCCGCACCCCATCCCCCACCGCCTACCGCGGCGTGTTCCCGGTGGCCCCCACCATCTTCGACGCACAGGGCGGCCTCGACCTCGACGGCCAGCGCCGCTGCATCGACTTCATGATCGACGCGGGTTCGCACGGCATCTGCATCCTGGCGAACTTCTCCGAGCAGTTCGTGCTGAGCGACGACGAGCGCAACGTGCTGATGAAGACCGTGCTGGAACACGTGGACGGCCGCGTGCCGGTGATCGTCACCACCACGCATTTCAGCTCGCGCCTGTGCGCCGAGCGCAGCCGCGCGGCGCAGGACGCGGGCGCGGCCATGGTGATGGTGATGCCGCCCTACCACGGCGCCACCATCCGCGTGCCCGAGCGCAGCATTTACGAGTTCTTCGCCACGGTCTCGGATGCCATCGACATTCCCATCATGATCCAGGACGCGCCGGTCAGCGGCACCACGCTGAGCGCGCCGTTCCTGGCGCGCATGGCGCGCGAGATCGGCAATGTGTCGTACTTCAAGATCGAAGTGCCTCAGGCCGCGGCCAAGCTGCGCGAGCTGATCGAACTGGGCGGCGACGCCATCGTCGGCCCGTGGGACGGCGAAGAGGCCATCACGCTGATGGCCGACCTGGAAGCGGGCGCCACCGGCGCCATGACCGGCGCGGGCTTCCCCGACGGCATCCGCCACATCCTCGATGCCTGGCAGGCCGGCGACGCCGAACTGGCCGCGCAGCGCTACCAGCAATGGCTGCCGCTGATCAACTACGAGAACCGGCAAGGCTGGCTGGCCACCAGCAAGGTGCTGATGCAGGCAGGCGGCGTGATCGCATCGGACGCCGTGCGCCATCCGCTGCAGCCGATGCACCCGGCCACCCGCGAAGGGCTGCTGATGATTGCACGCCGGCTCGATCCGCTGGTGCTGCGCTGGGCCCGCTGATCTCATTGAAAGGACAAGACATGACTCTCTCAGGCGAACTCCTGATCGGCCGCCGCGCGGAACGCGGCGGCAACGGCACCATCCGCGCCATCGACGCGGCCACCGGTGCCAACCTCGAACCGGCATTCGGCGGCGCCACGGCCGCGCAGCTCGACCAGGCCTGCGCGCTGGCGTGGCAGGCATTCGACGCCTACCGCGAGACCGCGCCCGAGCGGCGCGCCGATTTCCTCGAGGCCATCGCCGCCAATATCCTGGCGCTGGGCGATGCCCTGATCGAACGCTGCACCAGCGAATCCGGCCTGCCGCGCGCCCGCATCGAAGGCGAACGCGGCCGCACCGTGGCGCAGTTGCGCATGTTCGCAAGCCTGCCGCGCCAGGGCGACTTCCTTGAACTGCGCGTCGACCCCGCGCAACCTGAACGCAAGCCGCTGCCGCGCGTCGACTTGCGCCTGCGCCATATCCCGCTGGGCCCAGTGGCGGTATTCGGCGCCAGCAACTTCCCGCTGGCATTCTCGGTGGCCGGCGGCGATACCGCCTCGGCCCTGGCCGCGGGCTGCCCGGTCGTCGTCAAGGCGCATCCGGCGCACCCGGGCACATCTGAGCTAGTCGGCCGCGCCATCCGCAAGGCCGTTGACGACATGGACCTGCCCGAAGGCACTTTCTCGCTGCTGTTCGATGCCGGGCTGGAGGTCGGGCAAGGGCTGGTGGCCGACCCGCGCATCAAGGCCGTCGGCTTCACCGGCTCACGCGCCGGCGGCATGGCGCTGATGGCGATCGCGGCCGCACGGTCCGAGCCGATCCCCGTGTTTGCCGAGATGAGCAGCATCAACCCAGTGCTGCTGTTCCCGCACGCACTGGCCAATCGCGCCGAAGCCATCGGCACGGCGTTCGCTGATTCGCTGACGCTGGGCGCGGGGCAGTTCTGCACCAACCCCGGCCTGGTGCTGGCGGTTGCGGGGGATGACCTGGATCGCTTCCTGCATGCCGCGGCTGCGCGGCTGGGCGTGCTGCCGGCCGCCACGATGCTGACGCCCGGCATCCATCGTGCCTATTGCGCCGGCGTCGATACGCTCGCCAGCCATGCGCAAGTGCAGACCGTTGCGCGTGGCGCGGCGGGATCGGCTGCGCAAGGGCAGGCCGCAATGTTCGCCACCGACGCCGGTGCCTTCCTGGCCGACGAAGCGCTGCGCCACGAAGTCTTCGGCGCCGCCTCGCTGGTGGTGCGCTGCCGCGACCTCACCGAGATGCGGCGCGTCATCGACGCACTGGAAGGCCAGCTGACCGCCGCCCTCCATATCGACGATGCCGACCACGACGCGGCCCGCACCTTCCTGCCAGCGCTGGAGCGCCTGGCGGGACGCATCCTGGTCAATGGCTTCGGCACGGGCGTGGAGGTCGGGCATGCGATGGTGCATGGCGGACCCTGGCCGGCTACGTCCGACGGCCGCAGCACCTCGGTCGGCAGCCTCGCCATCGCGCGCTTCCTGCGCCCGGTCAGCTACCAGGACATGCCGCCCGGCCTGCTGCCCGCATCGCTGCGCCCGGACAGCCCGCAACGCCACGCGTGGCGCCTCGACGGCAAGCTGCAAGTCATGCCCGGCTGAGGCTCACCTCGACAACGCCCGCAACGCATCGATCAGCAGGCTCATCGATGCCGTCCGCGGGCGGCCCCGCCGCGTGACGATGCCATAAGGCCCCAGCTTGCGCGGCAGGGGCAGCGGCAATACCGCCAGCGCGCCAAGCCGGCCGTAGTAGGCGGCGACCGACTCCGGCAACACCGCAATCAGTTCGCTGTCCGCCAGCAATGACGTGGTCATCAGCACCGCCGCCGTCTCGATGGTAGACGGCGGCGCCGGCACGCCGGCATCCTCGAACGAGCGGTCGATCAGCGCCCGCATCGGGCTGGGGCGCGGCTGCATGATCCACGGGTAGCCCGTCAGTTCCTCGAACGACAGCTTGCGGCGCCGCGCCAGCGGGTGCTGCGGCCCGACCACGATGGCCAGGCCCTCGTCGCCCAGTTGCTCGAACTCCAGCCCGCTGCTGTCCCAGCCATCCGGCACGCGCCCCAGCAGAATATCGAGCTGGTCGCGCTCAAGCTGCGGCATCAGCACATCGCTGGTCTCCACATGCACCGCCACCTCCAGCCGCGGATGATCGCGATTGAGCTGCCGGATCACATCGGCAAGCAGCCCCGGCGTGGGCGCCATCACCGCCCCGACCCGCACGCGTCCGATCTTGCCGGACTCCAGCGCCACCAGTTCATCGCGCAGCCCGCCCATGTCGGCAAACACCAGCCGGGCATAGCGCGTGGCCGCCAGCCCGAAGCGCGTGGCCCGCAGCCCGCGCGCATGGCGCTCGAACAGCGGCACGCCGAGCAGGTCTTCCATGTCCTGCAGCATCTTGCTGACCGCGGGCTGCGTCAGCGTCAGCGCCTCGGCGGCCTGGCGCAGCGAACCGCGCTCCTCCACCGCCAGCAACAGGCGCAGGTGCTGCATTTTCAGGCGGCCGTGGAGGGTGCTGACGGGTGGGATCATGGGTGGGACGAAGCGTAGAGAAGCGTGAGGGCCGGCTTTCGCCTGCGATCACAAATTCTTATCGCTTCGCCCCGTATGGTCAAGCCGAAGATATCACTGTCACGCCGACGGCGGCCGGCATCGGATTACTCCTTCGGCGATTCCAGCGTGACTTTCGAGGGGGTGATTTCGCCGACATCCTCCCACGCCTTTGTGTCGAAGCTGAATCTGGCGACGGCGCAGGTCGGCATGTCGGTAATCTCGTCCGACAAGCGATGCGCGAAGTCGGTGAACTCGGGGTTGTGACCGAACAGCATCACGCAATCGAGCTTCTTGTCGAGCGCACGAACGACGGCCAGCAACTCCTCCGCGCTGGTGGCGTACAGCTGGTCATCGAGCGCGATGTCCTTGCGGGCATAGCCGAGCTCGTCGGCAATCAGTTGCGCTGTCGTCAGCGCACGCAGGGCCGGACTCGACAGGAGCAGGTCGGGCTTCAGCTTGCGCTCGGCCAGGCGCTTGCCCATTTCCGGGGCGTCGTGCCGGCCCCGGTCATTCAGGGGGCGCTCGCGGTCGGGCAAGGAGGGATCATCTTTACTTGACTTGGCATGCCGGACGAGAAACAGGGTCTTCATGTTCCCTCCTGATCCACAGGGATGGTTGTCGATTGCGCGTCAGCAGACCTGCACACGGCGACTGGCCTCGCCGCCACGCCCGCCCTATAGTGGACTTGGATGGGCGCGATTGCAACGCGATGCACGTCAACGCACCACCTGTCGGAGGACTGCGCCATGCGGAGCAATTCAGAAGCCATCGAGGTTGTGATCCCCGCCGGCGGCGTGGAACTGCAAGGCATACTCACATTGCCGCCCGGCGCTGTCGCATTGGTATTGTTTGCGCACGGCACGGGCAGTTCCCGGCTTAGCCCGCGCAATCGCTATGTGGCCGCCGAGCTCAATCGCTGCGGCATGGCAACGCTGCTGATGGACCTGCTGCTGCCGGACGAAGACCAGGTGCAGGCCATCCGCTTCGACGTTGAGCTCCTGGCGACACGGCTGGCACAGGCAACCAGCTGGGTGGCGCGGCAGCAAGCCGTGCCACAGCGGTTCGGCTACTTCGGCGCCAGCGTTGGTGGCGCCGCGTCGATCCGTGCCGCGTGCCAGTCGCCCATCCCAATACACGCCGTCGTTTCGCGCGGGGGCCGGGTCGACCTGGCGGGCCCCGACGCCCTTGCCAAGCTGCTTGCGCCCACCATGCTGATCATCGGCGGGCTGGATCTGAGCGTGCTGGAACGCAATGAGTCGGCCTATGCCCAGCTGACATGCACCAAGAAGCTGGTGATCGTGCCCGGCGCCTCCCATTTGTTCGAGGAGCCCGGCGCACTGGAATCGGTCGCTCGCCTGGCGGCGCAGTGGTTCGAGCGTTATCTCGGCAAAGACTCGCCCTGACCAGGGCCTGCAACCTGCCCCTGGCGTCGAAGGTACAATGCCCGGGCCCGGCCTGACGGCCACCCGGGCAATGTCACTTTCGCAAACCTCTCAGGGAACAGGACACCAGCCATGCGCGACCCCAGCCGGGCGTTCCTCCTCGGACCGCTGCTCAAAGGCGTCTCGCGTTCGTTCTATCTGACGCTGCGCGTGCTGCCTGTCCATATGCGCGATCCGGTCGGCCTGGCCTATCTGCTGGCGCGCGCCGCGGACACGATTGCCGATACCTCGCTGATCCCGCCACAACGGCGGCTGGCGCTGCTGTTGTCGTTGCGCGACCAGGTCAACGGTGCCACAGCAGACTCAGCGCTGGCCGACAGCATCGCAACCGAGGTGGCAGGCCGGCAGGAACACTCGGATGAACGCATCCTGCTCCAGTCACTGGGCCCTGCGCTGGCGCTGCTGGCGCAGCTGGAGCCGGACGACCAGCAAGCGGTACGGCAGATCGTGTCGACCCTGACCGAGGGCATGGAATTCGACCTGCGAACGTTCCCCGATGAACACGCCGGCCGCATCGTCGCGCTTGGCGAACCGGAAGCGCTTGACCGTTACACGTACCTGGTCGCCGGATGCGTCGGCGAATTCTGGACCAGCATGACTGCCGCCCATGTGCCTGGCGCAATCGGCGTGCCCGACACCATGCTGCGCCGCGGGGTCCGCTTCGGGAAGGCCTTGCAGATGACCAATGTCCTGCGGGACTGCGGCAAGGACCTGCGCATCGGGCGCTGCTATCTTCCGGCGACGATGCTGCACCAGCATGGCTTGAGCCCGCAGGATCTCCTGCTCCCGGACGCCTCGCTGCGCGCGCGGGCCTTGATGCTCGAACTCGTGCACGACACGCTGGACCACTTTCACGAGGCGATGGCCTACACGCTTGCCATTCCCCCGCACTTTATCCGGCTGCGGCTGGCTTGCCTGTGGCCCGTCCTTATCGGCATGGAGACCCTGCTGCTCCTGGTGCGCAACGACGACTGGCTGGACCCGGCAAGGACATCCCGGCTGCAGCGCAGCAAGGTATATCGGATCATTGCGTGTTCGCTGCCGATGGTGCCGTCGAACAGCCTGTTGCGCATCTGGTTTGCGCGCCAGATGCGCAACATCGATGCTGTCATTCGCTGATTCAATGGCCGGTGAATACCGTCAGCACCCCCGTATAGCCATAGAGGTGATCCCTTGCGATCTCGCCGCCGGCAAAGAAGCCAGCCAGCGGCAGGTCGCCAAGCGCGCGGCGTACGGTTTGCAGCTCGGCATGCGGCGCGCCGAAATGCGGCCCGCCCCGGCCTGAGCAACTGATGTAGAGCGCGCCACGTGCGCGGCTGCCGCCGCGTTCGATCTCTGTGCGAATCTCGGTGGCGACGCGCACCAGGTCCGCGCGCGCCGCCTCAGCATTGCGCATGCAGAAAGCCAGCCGCATGCCGGGCTCGACCATGTCGGCCAGCGCCAGCATGCGATGCTGCACGTCCAGGCCGATCAGGTGGCGCACCAGCGTGTCCGAGCCGAACCTGCCGGGCAGCACCGGAGCATCGTCGGCGGCTGAATTCAAGCCGGCCAGCGTTCCGGACAGCGCCTCCGCCATGGTCTCCACCTGGGCGTCGCGCTCGACGCCCAGGTCATTCAGGATGCAATCCAGGGCCGGCTTGCCGTCCAGCTCGAACAGGAGGTTGTGATCGCTGCGCGTCACGGCGCGCACCGGCCCGATCGGCTGGCAGCCCTGCGTGACGCGGGAGACCAGTTCGATTTCGGGGCCGAACAGCACGCCCGACAACCCACCGGAAAAGACGCCATCGGCAATATGCAAGGTACGGTTGCGGGCCGACGACAAGCCGCCGAACAGGTAACCGGTGGCCGTGCGTGCGCTCAGCTCATGCAACAGGTCCTGCACATCCGGCGTGCTGCCCTCGGCATGCACCAGCGCGGTATGGGGAACGAAGCCGGAAGACGCCGGCGGCAAGGGCTGGCGCCCCGAAAACAGCTGGAACGCATCGCGCGGAAACGGCGCCGCCATCAGCACCATGGCCGGCTCGTCGAAATACTCCTTGCCGCTGGCGGATACGCCCAGGCCGACCGTGCCGACCCAGGACACGCCGGGCCAGTTCTGCTGCAGCGCGGCAAGGATGGCCTCGGCGGCCAGCGCGTAGTAGTCGCTCAGGTAGCACCAGCCGAGCGTGAGCGGCGGCGCGTTGTCTGCCTTCGCCTGGCGCAGGAAATCCTGCGTGTCCAGCTGGCGCTGGCAGTCGGCCAGCGCGACCTGCCACTCGACATGGGCCGCGTCAGCGTGAACGAAGGAAAGGTCGTGCATGGTGGGTTCCTCCGTATTCAGGCTGGCGACATCCATTGGACCCTGGCCGGCAAGGGGTGTTCAGCCCCTGTTCTGGCGGCCGGCCGGCTGCCGCAGCCGCTCCTGCACAATCTCCTTCTGTAACGCCAGCGCCGCCCCTGTGAGCGAGGCCGTTATTCCGCCTTCGCCCCCGAATCCCGCGCGACCTTGCCCCACTTGTCGGTCTCGGCGCGGATAAAGGCAGCAAGCTGCGTTGGCGTCATGTCGCCGGCGGTCACGCCCTGCTCGTCAAACCGCTTCTGCACCTCCGGCGCCTTCAGCAGCTTGCCCAGTTCCGCCGAGACGCGCTGCTCGATCGCCGCGGGCGTGCCGCGCGGCGCCATCAGCGCGAACCACGTGGTGACTTCGTAGCCCCTGACGCCGCTCTCCGCCAGCGTCGGCACGCCGGGATAGGCGGCCGAACGCTTCGCGGTGGTGACCGCCAGCGCCCGCACCTTGCCGCTGCGCACGTGTTGCGACGCCGACGGGCTGGTCTCGATCGCCATCTGGATCTGGCCTGCGATCAGGTCGGTCATCATCGGCGCGCCGCCCTTATACGGCACATGCGCAATGTCGGTGCCGGTCAGCGCGCGGAACAGCTCGCCGGACAGGTGCTCGGTGCTGCCGATGCCGGCCGAGCCGTAGTTGACCTTGCCGGGATGCGCCTTGATATAGGCGATCAGGTCGGACACGGACTTCACCGGGATCGCAGGATTGACCACCAGAACATTGGGCGTCAGCGCCACCAGGCCCACCGGATCGAGGTCGCGCGTGAACTCGTAGGGCAGGCTTTTGTAGATGGCCGGCGCCATGGTGTGGGCGACGGTGGCCAGCAGGAAGGTGTAGCCGTCGGCCGGCGCGCGCGCCACGTTGGCCGCGCCGAGGGTGCCGCCGGCGCCGGGGCGGTTGTCCACCACCACCGGCTGCTGCAGCGCCTCGCCCAGCTTGTGGCCGATGGTGCGGGCGAGGATGTCAGTGGTGCCGCCGCTGGCGAAGGGCACTACCAGGGTGATCGGCTTGGTTGGCCAGTTGTCCGCGGCGAACGCGGCGGGCGCGCCCAGCACAGCGGTACCGGCGAGGCCGGCCACCACGGCGCGGCGCAGGCGCGAAACGGTTGTCATGCAGTCTCCTTTGCGGGTAGTCATGTTGTTATGGAATGGCGGCTGCGTAGCGTTGCTTCCGCCCGTTTCTGACCGGTGCGACTCTACGCAGCCGCTGGCAAGGGCGCCATCGGGCGGGCGTTAAGGGGTCTTCAGGATTCGTGAACTGAGGCAGGTTTTCCGCTACCATGCGGGCAAATTGCGGCAGCGGGGACGCGACATGGAACTGAGGCAACTGCGCTACTTCGTCAGCGTGATCGAGCATGGCAGCATGGGCAAGGCGGCGCTGGAGCTGGGCGTGGTCACGTCCGCGCTGAGCCAGCAGATCAGCCGGCTTGAGAGCGAGCTGTCGACGCGGCTGCTGCAGCGCACTTCCACCGGCGTGGTCGCCACCGACGCCGGGCTGGCCTTCTGGCGCCAGGCCCAGCTGGCGCTGCGCCATATCGACGATGCCGCGCTGGCCGCGCGGCAGGCGCGCCTGTCGGGCCATGTCAGCGTGGGCCTGCCGCCCAGCACCGCCGCGGTGCTGGCGCTGCCCTTCATGCAGGCCATGCGCGAGCGCTACCCCGACGTGCGGCTGCGCATGGTGGAGAGCCTGTCCGGCTACCTCGGCACGATGCTGAGCGCGCGCCAGATCGACCTGGCGGTGCTGTTCAGCGAGGAGCCCGCACAGCGCTGGAGCGTGCTGCCGCTGCTTGATGAGCGCCTGTTCGTGATCGGCGCCGAGGGGCTGGCCGGCATGCCGCGCGGCGAGCAGACCTCGGTGGCGGCACTGGGCAAGCTGCCGCTGATCCTGCCCAGCGGCTCGCATGGGCTGCGCGCGCTGGTCGCCGCCTGCTTTCGCCAGGCGAAGCGCGAGCCCCAGGTGGTGGCGGAGATCGACGGGCTGGCGATCCTGATGGATGCCGTGCGCGGTGGCCTGGGCGCCACCATCCAGCCGGGTGCGGCGCTGGCGCGCAGCCATGGCACGCCCTACCGCAGCATACTGGTCACCGACGACGGCGCCACGCGGCCCAACCTGCTGGTCAGCCTGTCCGACGATGAACTGTCGCCGGCGGGCCTGGCCGCGCGCGTGGTGCTGGCCGACGTCGCCACCACGCTGGTGCGCGAGGGGCGCTGGCCCGGCGCCACGTTGCGCCCACGCTGAGCCGGCGTCGCCCCGGCCGGGCTTCACGAAAACTGAAGCCCCCTTGCCGCGCCCCTGCTGGCGCCCGCCCGCCTTGCCCGCCAAGATGGCGCCAGCAAGGAGGCAATCCCCATGGTCGACGTATTGGTAATTGGCGGCGGCAACGCGGCCCTGTGCGCGGCGCTGATGGCGCGCGAAGCCGGGGCCTCGGTGCTGCTGCTCGAATCCGCGCCGCGCGCCTGGCGCGGCGGCAACTCCCAGCACACGCGCAACCTGCGCTGCATGCACGACGCGCCGCAAGACGTGCTGGTCGATGCCTATCCCGAGGAAGAGTACTGGCAGGACCTGCTCAAGGTCACCGGCGGCATCACCGACGAACACCTGGCGCGGCTGGTGATCCGCGCGTCATCGACCTGCCGGCCGTGGATGCGCAGGCATGGCGTGCGCTTTCAGCCGCCCCTGTCGGGTGCGCTGCACGTGGCGCGCACCAACGCCTTCTTCATGGGTGGCGGCAAGGCGCTGGTCAACGCGTACTACCGCAGCGCCGAAGCGATGGGCGTGCAGGTCCGCTATGAAACCCCGGTGGATGCGATCGAGCTGGACGGCGACCGCTTCGTCGCCGCGCGCAGCGGCAGCCAGCGCTTCACCGCGCGCACCTGCGTGATGGCCGCGGGCGGCTTCGAATCCAACCGCGAATGGCTGCGCGAAGCCTGGGGCCAGAACGAACGTGCCGAATGGCCCGCCGACAACTTCCTGATCCGCGGCACGCGCTTCAACCAGGGCGTGCTGCTGCGTTACATGATCGACGCCGGCGCCGACGCCATCGGCGATCCGTCGCAATCGCACTGTGTCGCCATCGACGCGCGCGCGCCGCTGTACGACGGCGGCATCTGCACGCGCATCGATTGCGTGTCGCTGGGCATCGTGGTCAATCGCGACGCCGTGCGCTTCTACGACGAGGGCGAGGACTTCTGGCCCAAGCGCTACGCCATCTGGGGCCGGCTGGTGGCGCAGCAGCCCGGGCAGATCGGCTATTCGATCATCGACAGCAAAGCCATCGGCCGCTTCATGCCGCCGGTGTTTCCCGGCGAGAAGGCCGACACGCTGCCTGAGCTCGCACGCAAGCTGGGGCTGCCGGAAGTGCAGTTCGCGCGCACGGTGCAGGACTACAACGCGGCGTGCCGCTTCGGCACCTTCGACCACACCGCGCTGGACGACTGCCACACCGAAGGCCTGGCACCGGCCAAGACGCATTGGGCCAGGCCGCTCGACCAGGCGCCGTTCTACGGCTACGCGCTGCGGCCGGGCATCACCTTCACTTACCTGGGGCTCAAGGTCAACGACCGCGGCCAGGTGCACTTTGGCGGCAAGCCAAGCGGGAATCTGTTCGTGGCAGGAGAAATGATGGCCGGCAACGTGCTCGGCAAGGGATACACCGCCGGTGTCGGCATGTCGATCGGCACCGCCTTCGGGCGCATCGCGGGCACGCAGGCTGCATTCGCGGCAGGCATCAACACGGGAGCCGTCCATGCAGAAGCTTGAGGCCCTGGCGCGCGAGGCCGCGCAACTGGCCGGGCAGGACGCTGCCACGCCCGCGCCGCAATCCCGCATCATCCGCGTGCTGCCGTTGACCGACAATGAGGCCGAAGTCGCCCGGCAGATGCAGATCTGCAATGCCTGCCGCTACTGCGAAGGCTTCTGCGCGGTGTTCCCGGCCATGACCCGCCGGCTGGAGTTCGGCAAGGCCGACGTCAACTACCTGGCCAACCTGTGCCACAACTGCGGCGCCTGCTACCACGCCTGCCAGTACGCGCCGCCGCACGACTTCGGCGTCAATGTGCCGCAGGCGATGGCAAAGGTGCGGCTGGAAACCTATAGCGAATATGCGTGGCCCGCGCCGCTGGGCAAGCTGTACCAGCGCAACGGGCTCACGGTGTCGGTGGCGCTGGCCTTCGGGCTGGCGTTGTTCCTGGTGCTGGCCGCCACGCTGGGCGGCGCGCTGTGGCAGACGCATGCGCGCGGCAATTTCTACGCGGTATTCCCGCACAACACGCTGGCGGCGCTGTTCGGCGGGGTGTTCGCCTTTGCCGTGCTTGCGCTTGGCCTGGGCGTGCGCCGCTTCTGGCGCGATGTGTCGGCCGGTACAGCGTCGGCACCCGCCGTGGCAGAGGCGGCCCGGAACGTGCTGGCGCTCACCTACCTCGATGGCGGCCACGGCGATGGCTGCAACGAGGCCAGCGACCGCTTCACGCTGGCACGGCGGCGCTTCCACCATTTCACGTTCTACGGCTTCATGCTGTGCTTTGCGTCGACGGTGGTGGCGACCGGCTACCACTATCTGCTGGGCTGGCATGCGCCCTACCCGGTCACGAGCCTGCCGGTGCTGCTGGGCACCGCCGGCGGCGTGGGCCTGCTGGTGGGCCCGGCCGGCTTGCTATGGCTGAACCTGCGCCGGCACCCGATGCATGGGGATGCCCGGCAGCGGCCGATGGACCGCGGCTTTATCGCGCTGCTGCTGCTGACCAGCGCCACCGGGCTGGGGTTGCTGGCCGGGCGCGGCACGGCGGCGATGCCGCTGCTGCTGGCGGTCCACCTCGGCGTGGTGATGGCGTTGTTTGCAACGCTGCCGTATGGCAAGTTCGCACACGGCATCTATCGCAGTGCGGCGCTGCTCAAGGCCGCGATCGAGAAGCGGCAGAAGAACAAGCTGCAGCTTGGCAGCGACTGAGTGGCAGCCATGCACGCGCAAGCCGTCCCCGCCCACGCATAAACAAAAAGCCGGCCCCCGACAGGGACCGGCTTTTCTTTGGCGCAGCCAGGATGTGAATCAATCCACCGTAGCGCCCGAAGCCTTCACCACCTTCGCCCACTTGGCCGTTTCCGACTTCATGAACGCGGCCAGCTGGGCCGGCTTTTCCGGATTGGGTTCGGCGCCCTGGTCGGCCATCTGCTTCTTCACTTCCGGCATGGCCAGGATCTTCACCACTTCGGCGTTCAGGCGGTCGACGATGGGCTGCGGCGTGCCGCCGGTGGCGTACAGCGCGAACCACGAGGTGGCTTCATAGCCCGGCACGCCCGATTCGGCCACGGTCGGCACGTTGGGCAGCGCCGGCGAGCGCTTGGCCGAGGTCACGGCGATGGCGCGCAGCTTGCCGGCCTTCACGTGCGGATACGACGACGGCATGTTGTCGAACATCAGGCCGATCTGGTTGCCCAGCAGGTCGTTCACGGCCGGGGCGCTGCCCTTGTACGGGATGTGCTGGATATGCAGGCCGGTCATCGAGTTGAACAGCTCGCCCGACAGGTGCATCGACGAGCCGCTGCCCGACGAACCGTACGACAGCTTGTCCGGGTTGGCCTTGACGTAGGTGATCAGTTCCTTGACGTTGTTGACCGGCACCTTGGGATTCACCACCACCAGGTTCGGCACCATGGCAACGCGCGTGATCGGCGCGAAGTCCTTGACCGGGTCATACGGCAGCTTGGAGTACAGCGACTGGTTGATCGCGTGCGTGCCGATGGTGCCCATGAACAGCGTGTAGCCGTCGCCCGGGGCCTTGGCCGCCAGCGAGGCGCCGATGTTGCCGCCCGCGCCCGGACGATTGTCGATCACCACCGGCTGGCCGAGCGCCTTGCCCAGCTGCAGGCCGACGATACGGGCCAGGATGTCGGTGGTGCCGCCGGCGGAGAACGGCACGATCAGGGTGATCGGCTTGGTCGGGTAGCCGCCCTGCGCATGGGCCGCACCGGCAAAGCCGGCGATGGTGGTGGCCAGCGCCACGCCAGCGGCAAGCAGGCGGCGGCGCGTGGTGGAAGTCTGGGAATCTTGTCTCATCGGTAATGCTCCGGTGCTATATCGTTCCGGCGGTGATTGGGTACCGCGGGAGGTTGTGCTGAATGGCGTGATTGCCGTTCCCGAACGGATGGCGCGCACATGCGCGCATCCGGTGGGCGGCCCGGCCAGGGGCCGCCATGCGTGACGCTTGGTTAACGTCTCTTCTTGTTGAATGCTTGAATGCCGGATGCCGAGGCGCGGTGCTTACACCGGCGCAACACCCAGCGTGGTGCCGCCGCACACGTACAGCACCTGGCCGGTGACGAAGCCGTTGTCGGGCGACAGGAAGAACAGCGCGGCACGCGCAACGTCTTCCGGCGTGCCCATGCGCTTGACGGTGATGCTGGCCAGGATGCGCCTGGTCTGTTCAGCACCTTCGGGGTTGCTCTTGCGGAACAGCTCGGTGGCGATCGGGCCCGGGGCCACGGCGTTGACGGTGACGCCGTCGCCGCCCAGCTCCATCGCCAGCGTGCGGGTCATGCCGATCAGGCCGGCCTTGGTGGCGGAGTACACCACGCGCTCGGCCTTGCCCAGCGCCGCGCGCGAGGCCATGTTGACGATGCGGCCAAAACCGGCGGCGCGCATCGCGGGCAGGCACGCCTGCGTCAGCAGCAGCGTGGCCTGCAGGTGCAGGCCGGTCACGTAGTCCAGGTCGGCAACGGTGGCGGTGTCGGCGGTGCCGGGGCGCGTGGCGCCGGCGTTGTTCACCAGGCGCGTGACGGCGAAGCGCGAGGTCACCTGCGCGGCCACGGCGCGGGTCGCCTCGGCATCGGTCAGGTCGGCCTGGAAGAAAGTCATGTTCGGGTGCGACCAGGCCGGTTCGGCATAGTCGACATTGACCACCTGGGTCACGCCATCGGCCAGCAGCATTTCACAGATGGCGCGGCCGATACCGGAACTGCCGCCGGTCACGAGCGTGGCTACGGGAAGGGACATCTCTTGCTCACTCCAAGAACTACCGCTAACTCGCTCCCTCTCCCGCTTGCGGGAGAGGGAGTACACCCTCAGCTTTCCAACTGGCTTGACTTAGACCCGCTCGATCACCATCGCAATACCCTGGCCCACGCCAATGCACATCGTGCACAGCGCAAAGCGCCCACCCGTGCGATGCAGCTGGTACATCGCGGTGGTCACCAGGCGCGCGCCGCTCATGCCCAGCGGGTGGCCCAGCGCGATCGCGCCGCCGTTCGGGTTGACGCGCTTGTCGTCGTCCGCCACGCCCAGTTCACGCAGCACAGCCAGGCCTTGCGCGGCGAACGCTTCGTTCAGCTCGATCACATCGATCTGGTCCATGGTCATGCCCAGCTGCTTGAGCAGCTTCTGCGACGCCGGTGCCGGGCCGATGCCCATCACGCGCGGCGCCACGCCGGCGGTGGCCATGCCGACGATGCGGGCGCGCGGGGTCAGGCCGTGCTGCTTGAGGCCGGCTTCGCTGGCCAGCAGCAGCGCGCAGGCGCCGTCGTTCACGCCCGAGGCGTTGCCGGCGGTCACGGTGCCGTCAGGACGGACCACGCCGCGCAGCTTGGCCAGCGCTTCCATGCTGGTGGCGCGCGGGTGCTCGTCGCGCTCGACCACGATCGGGTCGCCCTTCTTCTGGGCGATGGTGACCGGGGTGATTTCCTGCGCCAGCGTGCCGTCGGCCTGTGCGCGCGAGGCCTTTTCCTGGCTGCGCAGGGCCATCAGGTCCTGGTCTTCGCGGCTGATCTTGTAGTCGGTGGCGACGTTCTCGGCGGTCTCGGGCATCGAGTCCACGCCGTAGGCCGCGCGCATGGCCGGGTTGATGAAGCGCCAGCCGATGGTGGTGTCGAAGATCTGTGCATCGCGCGAGAACGCGCTGGTGGCCTTGCCCATCACGAACGGGGCGCGGCTCATGCTTTCCACGCCGCCGGCGATCATCAGGGTGGCTTCGCCGGCCTTGATGGCGCGCGCGGCGGTGCCGGTGGCGTCCATGCCGGAGCCGCACAGGCGGTTGATGGTGGCGCCCGGCACGCTTTGCGGCAGGCCCGCCAGCAGCAGCGACATGCGCGCCACGTTGCGGTTGTCTTCGCCGGCCTGGTTGGCGTTGCCGTAGATCACGTCCTCGACGGCCGACCAGTCCAGGTTCGGGTTGCGGGCCATCAGCGCCTTCAGCGGCACCGCGCCGAGATCGTCCGGGCGCACCGCGGACAGGCTGCCGCCGTAGCGGCCGATGGGGGTGCGGATGGCGTCGCAGATAAAGGCTTCGGTCATGGTGTGTCTCTCTCGTTTTGGTGTGTGGTGATGCCGGCGCTCAGGCGGCCAGCTTCAGGGGAACGCCGGTAATGCGCTGCAGTTCATCGAAGCTCAGCCCCTCGACCAGGTCGCGCGCGACCAGCCCGTCGGCGGTCACGTCGATAGTCGCAAGGTCAGTGTAGATGCGGGTCACGCAGCCGATGCCGGTCAGCGGATAGGTGCACTGCGGCACGATCTTGCTCTCGCCCTGCTTGGTCTGGTGCTCCATCATCACGAACACCTGCTTGGCACCGATCGCCAGGTCCATCGCGCCGCCCACGGCGGGGATGGCACCGGGCGCGCCGGTGTGCCAGTTGGCCAGGTCGCCCTTCTCCGATACCTGGAACGCGCCCAGCACGCAGAAGTCGAGGTGGCCGCCACGCATCATCGCAAACGAATCGGCGTGGTGGAAGTAGGAACCGCCCGGCTTGATCGTCACCGGCTGCTTGCCGGCGTTGATCAGGTCGCCGTCTTCCTCACCCGGCGCGGGCGCGGAGCCCATGCCGAGCAGGCCGTTCTCGCTGTGCAGCAGGATTTCCTTGTCTGCAGGCAGGTGGTTGCCAACCAGAGTCGGCAGGCCGATGCCTAGGTTGACCACGGCACCTTCGGGAATGTCTTTGGCCACGCGGGCGGCCATCTGATCGCGGGTCAGGCGTTGCATGCTGTTTCTCCTGTGTTCGCGCTCAGGCGACCTTGACGACGCGCTTGACGAAGAGGCCCGGCGTCACGATGTGTTCGGGGTCCAGCTCGCCCAGTTCCACCACGCGGCTGACCTGCACGATGGGGCACTTGGCGGCCATGGCCATGATCGGGCCGAAGTTGCGCGCGGTCTTGCGGTAGGTGAGGTTGCCCCAGCGGTCGGCGGTGTCGGCCTTGATCAGCGCGAAGTCGGCGTGGATCGGGGTCTCGAACACATAGCCCTGGCCGTCGATGATGCGCGTTTCCTTGCCTTCGGCCAGCGGCGTGCCGTACGCGGTGCGCGTGAAGAAGCCGCCGATGCCGGCACCGGCGGCGCGGATGCGTTCGGCCAGGTTGCCCTGGGGCACCAGTTCCAGCTCGATCTCGCCCGCGTGGTAGAGCGAATCGAAGACGTACGAATCCGCCTGGCGCGGGAACGAGCAGACGATCTTGCGCACGCGCTTGGTCTTGAGCAGCGCGGCCAGCCCGGTGTCGCCGTTGCCGGCGTTGTTGTTGACGATGGTGAGGTCTCGCGCGCCCTGCTCGATCAGCGCGTCGATCAGTTCCGCAGGCATGCCTGCAAGGCCAAAGCCGCCAATCAGGATGGTGGCGCCGTCGTGGATACCGGCGACCGCCGCTTCCACCGTGTCGTATAGCTTGTTGATCACTTGCGTTCCAGGTCGGAAGATCCGCCAGGCTACCGGAGCGGGCCGCAAGACGCGGCGCATGAAAGGCTGTCTCCGGTAATCCTGCCGGAAGGAGTTTCGTCGCGGCGGGCGGCGGGGCGCTACCCATTTGAACGAGTCCAGCAGTCTGCGTTTGGTCTTTGTGGTGTGGGACCGGCTGTTCGTTAACCGATTTGTTCGATATACGAACTCGAATTCGCAGAATGAACAGGTTACACCTGCGCGTCGACGACGGTCAAGCCGACCGGGCGGTCGGCCAACCAGATTGTGCGATAAGCGCGCGCGGGTGACGGGCACGCCCCGTATGTAGGCAGGGGCCGACATCACAATCGGCTCGCACTCGATATGGCCCGGGGGCCGCGCGGGCTATTGTGGAATCAGGCAAGGCAAGACCCGCACAGCAGCCACCGGACCACCCGGCTGAGCAGGGCAGCCTGGCAACAAACAAGAACGAGGAGCCCGATCATGGCCACCGTCCACGTCCCGTTTTCATCCACGCCCCATGCAGCGGCGCTTGCGCGCATCCTGCATGTCACGCAGCAGGCGTGGGGACTGAAACCCCGCAAGGATCGACTGCAATCCCCCGCGCCTGCCCCGGCAGGCGCCGACATGCCATCCCGCCCGCCCCCGCTGTCGCGCCGTGCGCGCCTGGCCCGGGCAGCCGCCCGCGCGTTTGAAGCGCAAGTGATGGCGATTCGTTGCCGCCAGGTATTTGTCGCCTGACGGGGAAGCCCCGCCGCACTACGCGGGTGCCGCCACACCCGTCAACTGTACCCGGCTGCCGCCAACCCCGGGGCGCACCTCCAACCGCACGTCGATGCGCTCACGCAGTTCGGTGACGTGCGAAATGATCCCCACCAGCCGCCCTGCCTGCTGCAGGTCCAGCAGCGTACGGATGGCGAAGTCCAGGCTCTCGGGATCGAGCGTGCCAAAGCCTTCGTCGACAAACAGCGTATCGAGCTGGATGCCGCCCGCGCGCGACTGCACCACGTCTGCCAGCCCCAGCGCCAGCGACAACGACGCGAGAAAGCCCTCGCCACCTGACAGCGTATTGGCCGGCCGCGCCGCGCCGGTATCGTGGTCGAACACTTCGATATCCAGTCCGCCTGCACTGCGCTGGTCGGCCTGCTCGCGCACGCGCTGCAGCACATAACGGCCGCGGCTCATCGCCAGCAAACGCGCGGACGCGGCTTCCAGCACCTCATCGAGCAGCGTGGCCAGCACGAAGCGCTGGAAGGTCATGCGGCGCGGGTTGTTGCCGTTGGCGACTTCGGCCAGCCGGCCCAGCACCGCGTAGCGTGCCTCGATGTCGCGCCCCTGCGCATCGAGCTGCTGCAGGCGCAGCTGGCACTGCAGCAGCGTGTCGCGCGAACGGCCGCGCTCGGCCTGTTGCCGGACCAGGGCTTCCACCGCGGCTGTCGACGCATCCCGCGCTGCGCGCAGGCCGTCCAGGTCCGGCGCGTCCAGCGTTTGCGCGGCGGCCTCGGCGCGTTCGCGCCGGTCGGCGGCTGTGGCCAGCTGGGTATCGAACGCGCGCAGCGTCGCGTCGAGCGCCTGCATGGCATCGTCGCCAAGACAGGCGGCGGCGTGGGCCGGCTCATCGGCAAAGCCTTGTTGCGCGAGCGCCTGCGCAAGCGCGGCTTCGGCCTCGGCCAGGCGGTGGGCCGCCTGCGCCTGTGCCTGCTGTGCCGAAACCAGTCCGGCCTGTGCCCCTGCTGCGTCCGCCGCAGCCTGGCGCTCGGCCGCCTGCGCAGCGGCCAGCGCCTGTTCCAGCGCGGCGAGCATGGCCTGTGCCTGGCGCAGGGCCTCGCCCAGCGCCACGGGGTCGCGTGAATCCTCAGGGACCTGCGCGCTGGCGGCCTGCCATTCGCCACGGCAGTGGGCCAGCGCCTGGGCAGCGGCCTCGGCGGCGGCGGCGGCATCGCGGCTGGCGGCGTCCGCCACTGCGAGCGCCGTGCGGCAACTGACAATGGCGGCTTCGCGTTGCGCAAGGCTTGCCGCCGCTTGCCGGCCTTCGGCCAATGCCGCTTCCAGCGCCGTGATCTCCGCCTTCAGCTTGCGGGCGGACTCGTCGCCGACCTCGCCCAGCGCCTGCGCCAGTTCGTCCAGCCGCTCGCGCGCCTGGGCAATGGCGGCTTGTGCCGCCTGGTGCTGGCCGGCGCAGCGCACCGCATGGGACTCGGTCTCGAGCGCGGCGTGGCGGGCCTGCTCCAGCGCCTGGTCCGACAGCGGCGCCGCCACATGCTGCGCCGGTGTCGGGTGGGCGGTGCTGCCGCAGACCGGGCAGGCATCGCCCGCTGCCAGGATTGCAGCCAGCCGCGCGGCCTGTCCGGCGCGCCAGGCGGCTTCCGCTTTGGCCAGCGCGGCGCGGCACTGCTCGCGCTGGCGCAGCGCGTGCTGTTCGGTAGCGGCGGCAGCGGCCGCCTGTGCGTTCGCGGCATCCAGCGCCCGGGCAGCTTGCTGATGACGGTCAAGCTGCCGCGCGCGTTCCTGCAATGCGGCCAGCTGCAACGCCGTGGCCTGTGCCTGCGCTGCGGCAAGCTGGCCTTGCGCCAGCGCGGACTCCGCGGCAACGGCATCGGCTTGCCGCGCGGCAAGCTGTGCGGCTGCGCGTTCGCGCGCGGTGGCGGCGGCTGCCTGCCTGGCTTCGGCCGCCTGCAGCGCGGCCAGCTGCGCACCCAGCTGCTGCGCGCGCGGCAGCATGTCTGCCAGCTGCGAAGCCCGCCGCTGCGCGGACTGGCGCGCTTCGGCGCGTGCCGTTTCGGCCTGCAATGCGGCAGCCGCCTGCGTGGCCTGTTGCGCGGCGCGCCCCGCCTGCTCGCCGGCCCGCGTCAAGGCAACGGCGCTGGCGGCCTGGTCGCGCTGCGCGGCTTGCCATGCCTGCAGGGCCGGCCTGACACGCGCAGCGCGCTGGGCGGCGTGCAGGCGCGCGCGCTCATCCTCCATGGCTGGCTGGCGTGCCAGCAGCGCCGCGTGCGCGGCCTGCGCCTGCTGGCGTTCCTGCAATCGCGCCGCCACCTGCTCGCCGGCACCCAACGCCGCCTGCGCTGTGGCCAGCGTGGCGCGCGCGCCCTGTTCCTGCCCTTGCAGCGCCTGCAACTCGGCCTGCAATGCCTCGATTCCCTCGGCCAGCGCCTGCGCCGATTCCACGCCAACTTGGCGCAGCGCTTCGTCGCGCTGGATGGCGATGCGCTCGGCATCGCGGCGGATGCCGGCGGCCTCGGCCTTCAGCAGCTCTTCCACGCGCCGGTACAGCTCGGTGCGGAACAGGCGCTCCAGAATGGCCTGGCGCGCCTGCGAGCTGGCAGTCAGCAATTCACGGAAGCGCCCCTGCGGCAGCACGATCACCTGGCGGAACTGCGCACTGTCGAAGCCCAGCAAGTCGCGCACCGCATCGCTGACCCTGGCGGGCTGGCTGGCCTTGCTGACCCAGTCGTTGCCGTCATGCAGGTCCAGCTGGGCCTTGGCCGGCTCGGTCACCCAGCCCTCGCCGCGCTGCTTGGGCCGCTCCTGCACCGGCGAGCGCACCACGCGCCAGCGCTGCGCGCCCAGGCTGAACTCCAGCGTCACCTCGGTGCGCAGCGCGGGCGCGGCGTTGGCGCTGCGCATGGCCTGCGCACTGCGCTCGCCGCCGGAGGTATCGCCGTACAGCGCAAAGCAGATCGCGTCGAGCAGCGTGGTCTTGCCCGCGCCGGTGGGGCCATGGATCAGCACGAAGGCCTGCTCGCCTAGCCGCGTGAAATCGACCTGCTCGGTCGAGGCAAAGGGGCCGAAGGCCTGCAGCGTCAAATGCAGCGGTCTCATGCCGACTCCCTGTCCGCGGCGGCGATCCCGGTCAGCACCTGGTCAAGCACCGCACGCTGGTCCGGTTCCAGCTCGGCATCCGCCACTTCGCGGAAGAAGTTGGCAAAGAGCTCGCCGGTTCCCAGCTGCCGCAGCTTGCGCCCGGCCTCGGAAGCCGTGCCGGTGCGCGCCAGCACCGTGCGTTCGATCGCGAGCGCATTGGGATAGACCTGCCGCAGCCTGGCCATCGGGTCCAGCAGTGCGCCGGTATCGGTGAGCCGCGCATGGATATAGTCATCGCGTTGCGGGTCATTGGCCCCCGCTGCCAGCACTTGCGCCAGTTCGCCTTCCACCACGCGCACGTCGCGCAGCGCCTGCAGCGCCACCGGCGTGATGGTGACGGCACCGTCCGCGCCCAGCTCGATGCGCGACACCGACTTGTCGTGCGCGCACTCTGACAGCGAGTACTTCAGCAGCGAGCCCGCATAGTGAACGCGCCCGCCGCCCAGCGTCTGGGGCCGGTGCAGGTGGCCCAGCGCCACCAGGTCGAAGCCGGCGAACAGGTCCGCGGCCACCGCACCGCTGCCGCCCACCGACAGCGGCCGTTCCGATTCGCTTGCCGCGCCGCCCACCACGAAGGCGTGGCCCACCACAACGGCACGCACACCTGGCGGAAGCACCGCGCGGATGGCATCGAGCTGCGCGCGCAGCGCGGCTTCATGCGATGGCAGGTCGGTGCCCATGGCATCGCGCACCACCGCCGGCTCCGCATACGGCAGCGCGTAGATGCGCACCTCGCCGTGGGCGTCGTGCAGCGTCACGCAGGCAGCCTCGGCCAGCGTGCGGCCGGCCACGTGCAGGCCCTGGGCCCGCATCAGCCGCGCGCCGAATTCCAGCCGCTGCGCGCTGTCGTGGTTGCCCGCGATCATCACCACCGGCACGCCGGTGTCGATGACGATGCGGCCCAGCACGTCGTCAAGCAGGGCCACCGCCTCGGGCGGCGGCACGGCGCGGTCATAGACGTCGCCGGCGATCAGCACGGCGTCGGGGCGTTCGGTGCGGACCAGTTCGACAAACTGGTCGAGGATATGGGCCTGGTCTTCCAGCAGGCTGCGCGCATGGAAGAGCCGGCCGAGATGCCAGTCGGCGGTGTGAAGGAAACGCAATCCGGGATCCGGTTGATGAAAAGGGCGAAACCCGCATCATAATGCGTCGCGACCTGACCACCCGTTCAGCAATGGTTCAGGCGGGCGCGCGCATCATGCATGCAGTCGCCCCCAGATTGAAGCTAACGGAGAACGCTCATGAAACGCATTTTGACCGCCACGGCCCTGACGCTCGCCCTGGGCCTGGCCGCCACCGGCGCCAGCGCCCAGTACACCGGCCCGTCGGCCATCCCGGCGATGACCGTCAAGGCGCTGCAGGCGGAAGGCAAGGACGACCAGCATGCCATGCTGCGCGGCAAGATCGTCAGCAACGTCGGCCACGAGCACTACCTGTTCTCGGACGGCACCGGCCAGATGAAGGTGAAGATCAAGGCCAGGCTCTGGCCGGCACAGAAGCCGGTGGATGCGCAGACCACGGTGGAACTGGTCGGCGAATACGACAAGGAGCTGATCGGCGAATCGCACTTCGACGTGAAGGAGATCCGCCTGCCCTGAGGCGTGTTCTGAGGCGCGCAGTCAGACCGGCTCGGCCTCGCTGTCGGCGATCTGGTACTTGCGCATCTTTTCCCACAGCACCTTGCGGCTGATGCCCAGGCTTGCCGCCGTGTCCTGCCGCCGCCAGCCATTGGCATCGAGCGCAGCCAGGATGCGGCGGCGTTCTTCCGTATCGGCACGCAGGTCGTTGCGCTCGCCGCCATCGAACGCGCCCGGATGCAGCGAGCGGAACAGCGGCCGGATGCGCTCTTCGTCCCAGTGCCCGGTCTGCTGCACGGTGATGCCCACGCGCTCGGCCAGGTTGCGCAGCTCGCGCACATTGCCGGTGAAATAGGCGGTGCCGACCGCGCCCTTGAGCCAGTCCGGCATCGGCGGCAATGCGTCGAAGCCGGATTCCCCCAGCATATGGCGCAGGAACGACTGCAGCAGCGCCACCTTGTCGGCCTGGCCACGCTCTTCCAGGCTGGGGATGCGCATCTCGATCACCGCCAGGCGGAAGAACAGGTCGGCGCGGAAGCGCCCCTGCCGCACCGCGTCGCGCAGGTCCTTGTTGGTTGCCGCCACCAGCCGGAAATCCAGCTTGACCGCCAGGGTCGAGCCAAGCCGCGTGATCACGTTCTCTTCGAGCACGCGCAGCAGCTTGACCTGCTGGAACAGCGGCAGGTCGCCGATTTCATCGAGAAACAGCGTGCCGCCGTTGGCCTGCTCAAAATAGCCACGGTGCGCGAATGAGGCGCCGGTGAACGCGCCCTTGGCATGGCCGAAGAACTGCGACTCGAACAAGCCGTCAGGGATCGCGCCGCAGTTGACCGCGACGAACGGCCCCTTGCCGTAGGTGCCGTTGCGCTCATGAAACAGGCGCGCGATGCGTTCCTTGCCCGCACCGGTTTCGCCATACAGCATCACGTTGCTGCCGAAGTCGGCAAAGGTTTCCACATGCTGCAGCAGCTGGCGCATCGCCGGCGAACCGGCCACGAGGTCGGCCTCGCGCTCGCCGGGCGCGTCCGTGGCCAGCAGTTGCGGCAGCAGCTTGCCGATCTGGCTGCGCAGGTCGGCGCCGGTGAAGTCATCGGCAAGGATATGCGCGTACTCCGGCGGAAAGCGTCCGGGATCGGCCTCGCGGCCCGGGCCGGCCACCCAGATCACCGGCATGCCGTGCGCGGCCTCCCAGTCCAGCGAGAAGCGCGCCGCGCCGATCACCGACACGCTGATCACCGCGATGCAGGGCTTCAGGCGCGGCTCGGCGGGCAAGGCTTCGAGCGCGCCGGCGCGGATCACGTCCACGCCCAGCGGCGCCAGGAAGCGCGTGACGCGGTCGGCAATCTCGTACTTGCCTTCCCACACGTAGACTTCAAGGTTTTCGTAGGCCCAGCGGTCTGTCTTCATTCGATTTCTGCCATCAGGCGGTTTGGCGCGATCATGGCTCAGTACACCAGTTCGGCATTGTTGCAGTCGATGCTGTGGACCCAGAGGTCGGCGGTGCCTAGCTGGATGCCTGCCTGCGCTAGAACGGATGGCAGGACTGCGTCCAGTGCTGCGCCGAGGGGGACCAGCAAGGCGCTTAAATCGACGGAAAGCGGGATCGGGACGCCCAGCACCTCGGGCGTGACCTGCAACGCGAGCACTTGGGAGAAAATTCCTCCGATCGGGTTGGTCGTGCCCACTTGCGCATGTCCACCAGGCGCAAGGGTGATATCACTGCCCGCTGTGCTGCGGTTTTTCGGGTTATCGACTACCACAAGCTTGATCAGCGGTTGGAAGAGTGCCGACGCCGTGCCGATTGTCACCTTGCCACCCGTGCATTGGTTCGTGAGACAAGCGCTTACCAGACTGGGTGTGACGTGCAACGTGGCACGACGGTCGGCAGGTGCCGCCGCACACTGCAGGCCGGTCAGATCAGCCGTAGCTTCCGCAGCGGCGATATGCAGGGGTACGTTGAGTTGGACGCCGAGCAAGTTACTGATTGGACCACTCGATACGGTAGCGGCCAACGCAACCTCTACCTGCGAGGAGTGCGCCGATGTTTGCCATGTTGCCGGGTTGTCGGTCAGCTTGCGCGCGGGCCCGACCGCCATCACCGGCGGCTGGATCACCCGCACGCTGGCACTCAGGCCACCCAATCCTGCCGGCAATTGCACCGTCACCGGTAGCGCCACCGCCGCATCGCCCCGCGCCACCTGCGCCCCGGCCAGTAGCAACTGGGCCACGCTAAGCCCCACCTCCGCAGCCGACGATGCCGCTGGCGCCAACACCCCAAGCCGTAGCAACTGGGCCAGCGACACCTCGACTCCCGCACCGCCCGCGCCCAGCGTGGTCGGTGGACTGCCCAGCATCGTGTTCAACAGCGCATCGCGGCCGGCCGCACCGAGCACGAGCGCGTAGAAATCCCTCAGGCTCAGCGCAGTGTTCAGCAGCTGGTCCACCGTACCCACGTTTGCCCGCACGCGTAGCTGATCCAGCGTCACATTGGCATTGACCAGTCCTTGCCAATCCACGGCCGACAATTGCACCGAGCTCCCCAACAAAACGCTTAGCAGGCTGTTGGCCGAATTGACATCCAGCAACCCGGTCCCGAGCGAAAACGCCGCCACCGGCGGACTGCCACTGGCAATCGATTCCGCGAACAGCTGCCGCCCGCCCCCCCCATTGATCACGAACAGGATCGGCACAGTCTGCGTGGCCTGAACGCGCACGGCATTGGGCGACACCTGGGCCGGATTGTAGGCAGCGCTGAAATGCCTGGGCCCGCCGCTCGCCGGATCCCACACGCCAAGGCAGGCAGTCATGGCATCCGCGCTGCCACCGGTGGCAGCGCCGCAACCCATGGCAATGCCCGACGGATACCCGTTCTTCGCACCGATATTTCTGACCGTGCCCAGCACAGCGGCGTTGAGATTCGCCGCACTATCCGCCCGCTTGATCTGCTGCGCCGCCGACATCGCCGCCAGGTCCACCATGTTCTGCAACTGCCGCTGGCGCATGAACACATGCCCCACGTCGATCGACACCAGCGCGGCGATCGCCACGGTCGCGATCAGCAGCGCCGCCATCACACTGATGGCGCCGCGTGCGGATCGAGGTGCCCGGCGCAGCCGCGGCTGGTGCAAGCTCATTTGCCGCCCAGCATCTGGCCAGCGGAGCCGGCGCGCGCAGTGCTGGCGTTGGCCTGCCCCGTGTAGAACTCCGGCAGCGCAAAGCGGAAGCTGTTCATGTAGCGTTCATAGCCCAGCGCCGCCTGCTCGCCGTGCATCGGCAGCATGGGGCCGGCCTGCGTGCCTTCGCGCTGGATGGCAAGGATGGCGCGCGTGTCGGCGCCGATCTCGCGTTGCGCCGGGCTGCCTGCCGGCATGCCGGTGGCCGCGGCCTCGGTCGTGGCACGGTCGGTCTGCGCCAGCGCGGCGGGCGCCAGCATCAGCACGCAGAGCGCGGGGATGGCAATGCGGAACATGGCGGTCATGGGGTAGCCCCTGCGGTTGCGGCCACGGCCGCCACCGAGGTGGCCGGTGCCGTCGTGGCGGGTTTCGATGGCGCCCGCACTGCCGGCGCAGGACGGGCCGCTGCGCGGTCGCGCGCCGCGGTGGCGCGGGCGATGCGGTCGGCTTCCTTGCGGATAGCGCTGCGCGTGGCTTCGGGCAGTGCGGCCTTCTGCATCATGGCGTTGGCCTGCGCGCGCTTGCCGTCGGCCATCAGCCACACCACGGCATTGCTGATCACACGCGGATTGCGCGCGTCCAGTTCCAGCGCCTGCATCACCGGCACGCGCGCGTCCTGCAGCGCGCCGGCACGCATCAGCGCGTAGCCCAGGTCGCTGGCGATGCGCGGATTGACGGGGTCGAGCGCGGCGGCCTGGCGCAGCTCGGTGACGGCGCGCGCAAAGTCATCCTGGCGCCCCGCCAGCAGGCCGAGCCCGTGGTGCGCATGGGCGGCCTGCTCGCCTTGCGATGTCGCTGCAAGTTGCTGGTAAGCATCGGTGGCAGCCTTGTCCTGCCCGGTCTCGCGCAGCGCATCGGCGCGCATCGCCTGGATCTCCGGGCCGGCGCCGAAGCGCTTCACGTAGACCTCGATATGCGCCAGCGAGGCGAAGTAAAGGCCATCCTGCTGCATCTTGCGGATCAGGCCCAGGTAGACCGCCTGCTCGCTGTATTCGGCGCGCGCGGTTTTGTCGCGCAGCTTGGCCAGTTCCACCTGGGCCTCGGCCTGCTCATGCATGGCCGCAGCCCCACTCTGATTGGCGGCGCAGCCGGACAGCGCCGCCAGCAGCAGGCACGCCGCCGTTTTCGAAATCCGGCCCAGTGCCGGACCGACTGAGCGCATCATCGCGTTCCTCCCATATGTGCCAGCATGCGGATCACCCCGAGAAAGCCGGGGCCCGCGGTCAGGATCAGCAGCACCGGCAGCAGGCTCACCACCATCACCGCGGTCATCTTGACCGTGAGCCGGCCGATCTCGTCCTTCAAGCGCGATTTGCGCGCCTCCTGCATGCGCAGGCCAAACTGGCGCAGCGGCTCCTGCACCGCGCCGCCGTGCTTGTCCACCTGCGTCAGCAGCGTGATCAGGCTCTTCAGGTCTTCACTGTCGAACAGACGGCCGATGCGCAAGAGCGTCTGTTCGCGCGAGCGTCCCGAGGCAAACTGCTGGTTCGCGCGTGCCAGCTCCGGCCCCAGCACGCGCAGCATGCTGCCGAACTCGGCCACGATCACCTGCAGGCTCTGGTCGATCGACAGGCCCACGCCCTGCAGCAGGCGCAGCATGTCGATCAGCACCGGCAGCTCGTCATCGACCATGCGCAGGCGCGCCGCGGCACGGCGGCGCAGGTGCCACTTGGGGGCCAGGTAGGCCAGCGCAAACGTGCCGAAGCCCCACGCGACGATGGCGAAGGCACCTGCGCCCACGTGCCAGAGCATGGCAGCCAGCGCCAGCGCCAACGGCAACCCCAGCCGCAGCACGCCGAACAGCATGCGCGACTGCGGCCCGTACCATCCGCATTGCTCCAGCAACTGCTGGTCTTCCGGCGTCACCACCGCGCGCCCAAGGCGCGAATCCAGCCAGTGGGCGCTGATGCGCTCGCCCACGCGCGCGCCCAGTTGTGCACCGATTGCCGTGGCCGCCCCGCCCCTGCCCAGCGGCGCGGCGGCACCGGCCTTTGCCGCAGCAGCCTGCGCGCCCGGCGCAGGGGGGGCCGCGGCCTGCGCGGCCTGGGCAGCTTCTGCCGCGCGCTGCCGGGCCAGCGCGCCGTCGATGGTGCGCGCCGCCAGCCGGCGCTGGCGCCAGTCGCGCAACAGCGGCAGCGTCAGTACGCCCACGCCGCAGGCGGCAACCAGCAGGCTGAGCGAAATCAGTGTCAGGCGGTCCATGTTGGCTCTTGTCTGCGTGCTGGCATGCCGCTCAGATCGACTTGGCCAGCCGGTACAGCATGAAGGCCCCGGCAATTTCCAGCGCCAGGGCCGACAGCAGCATCGTTTTGCCGGTGGGGTCCTTCCACATCATCATGATGTAGCCCGCGTTCAGCATGAACAGGCCGCCGGCCACCACCAGCGGCAGCAGCCCCAGGATCCACGCCGACAGCCGGGTCTCGGCCGACAAAGCCATCAGCTCGCGCTGGGCCTGTTCGCGGTCGCGCATAAAGGCGGCGGTGCGCTCCATCACCACATCAGCGCGGCCGCCGTAGCGCACCGACAGGCGCAGCACGGAAGCCACCAGCACCAGTTCCTCGACCTTGTACACGCGCCCGACCTGCAGCACCGCCTGGTCCAGCTCCTTGCCGGCGCGCTGCAGGTGTATGGCCTGCACCAGGCATTGGCGCAGCGGCGCCTCGGTATTGGCGATGGAGTTCTGGAACGCCGCCGGCACGCTGCTGCCGATGGTCATCAGCCGCACCACGCCGTCCAGGAACCCGGGCAATTGCGACAGCAGCTTCTTGTGCAGGCGGCGCACGCGGCTCCATGCCGCGAACGCCGCCACGGCCAGCGCCACGATGAGGGCCGACACCGCGCCCAGCCATTGCCCCGCCACGGCGCCGGCCAGCGTGCACAACACCACGGGCGTGATCCAGACAATGGCGGTGCGGCGCGTCGGCGCCAGGTCGGCACGCCGCAGGAAGTCGTCCCAGCGGCGGCGCAGGTCGCGCGCGGGCAGTTGCAGCGCCGGATCCGGCGCCTGCGCATAGCGCAGGCGCACCTGCTCGGTCTGCGCCTGCAGGAAGGCCTGCTGCTGCTCGCGGCGCGCACGCGCCTGCGCGCTGGCCAGCAGCAGCAGGCCCAGGCCGGTAATGACCAGGGCCATGGCGGCGAGCAGCAGCGTGGCGCTAGACATCGAAGCGGTCGTCCAGCATGAAGCCCGGACCGCGCATGCGCGCCAGCTTGGGCGAGTGCGGCAGCAGGCCGAGCGAGAGCCAGCGGTCGGTCTCGGTGCCGTCCGGGTTCATGAAGGGCTCGTGGCGGTACAGCTCCTGGGTGGAGATGATGTTGTCGCCCAGCCCGGTGATCTCGGTGATCGAGACGATGCGGCGCTTGCCGTTGGAAAGCCGCGCGATCTGCACGATGAAGTCGATGGCGTTGGCGATCTGCCGGCGCAGGCTCGCCTCGCTGCCCTGGAAGCCGGCAAAACCGGCCAGCATCTCCAGCCGGTACAGGCATTCGCGCGGGCTGCTGGCGTGGATGGTGCCCATCGAACCGTCGTGGCCGGTGCTCATCGCCTGCAGCATCTCCAGCACCTCGCCGCCGCGCACTTCACCCACGATGATGCGGTCCGGGCGCATGCGCAGGCTGTTGCGCAGCAGGTCGCGGATCGACACCACGCCGGTGCCCTCGAAGCCGCCGGGACGGCTTTCCAGGCGCACCACGTGCGGGTGGTTCAGCGCCAGCTCGGCGGTGTCCTCGATGGTGATGACGCGCTCGGTGGTCGGCACGAAGGTGGCCAGCGCGTTGAGCAGCGAAGTCTTGCCCGAACTGGTGCCGCCGCTCACCAGGATATTGCAGCGCGCCTGCACCGCGGCCTGCAGCAGGTCGCAGATCTCGGGGCTCATGGTGCCCAGCCCCTGCAGGTCAGCAGGCGTCATCGGGTCCTTGCGGAACTTGCGGATCGACACCACCGGGCCCTCCAGCGCCAGCGGTGGGATCACCACGTTGATGCGGCCGCCGTCGGGCAGGCGCGCATCGACCATCGGGTTGGACTCATCCAGCCGCCTGCCGATCGGGGCCAGGATGCGGCGCACGATGCGCAGCAGGTGGCCGCTGTCGGTAAAGCGCACCGGGATGCGCTCCAGCACGCCGTGGCGCGACACGTAGACGTCAAGGTGGCCGTTGACCAGGATGTCTTCCACCGCGGGGTCGTTGAGCAGGTCTTCGATCGGCCCGAAGCCGGCCAGCTCCTTGGTCAGCGCCTCGGCGATCTGGCGCAGCTCGGCCTCGTTGATGGGGATGCGGCGCAACCGGGTAAAGCTCTCGAGCTCCAGGTCGACAAAGCGCTGGATCGCGGTGCGCGACCAGCGGCCGAACTCCGCACCAAGCTCTTCGATGCGGGTCAGCAGGTGCTCGTGCGCCGCTTCCTTGATGTTCTGGAATTCCTGCGAGACCGGGAACGGTGCGGGGGCGTTGTCGGAAAATTCAATCGCTTGCGTCATGTCAGCTTCCAGTGCGTGCCACGCGCACCGCGCGCAGCGCCTCAGGCAGTTTGTCCTTCATCCGCGCCAGCAGGCTGGTTTCCCTGGCCTGCGCCGGGCGGTAGCCCAGTCGCGCCAGCAGGTCGGCCAGCGCGCGCACATAGGGGTCGTGCGGATCGTCGTCGGCCAGCACCGCGCCGCGGTTCATGGCCAGCACCAGCGGCGCGCGGCTGTCAGGCAGCGTTCCCACCGACTGCACGCCCACGCGCTGCGCGATCTGCGCGGCATCCACGCCCAGGCGCGCATCGAAGCGCGACACCAGCAGGTGCAGGTCGTCGCGCTCCACCTCGCGCGCGCGCAGTTCATGCACCAGCTCCGCGGCCGAGACGATCGCGCCCACGCTCTGGTCGGCCACCAGCACCACGCTGTCGGCGGCCTTGACGATCTGCGCGGTGAACTCGGCATTGCCGAAGCCGCCCAGGTCGATGATCTGCATGTCGAAGAACGCGCGCAGCCGCTCCAGCAGGCTGATGGCCTCGGAGTAGGAGATGTCGCGCAGCTCGCCCAGCGCCGCGGGCAGCGGCAGCACGCATACGCCGTTGCCGTGGCGCGTCAGCGCGGTCTGCACGAAGACCTGGTCGAAGCGGCGCAGGTTGCGCACCGCCTCGACAAAGTGGAATCCCGGGCTCAGGTTCAGGTACAGCGCGCCGTCGCGCGCCGGCAGGCCCAGGTCCAGCAGCAGCACTTCGGCGCGCGCGTCGGTCTTTTCGTTCAGCGGCAGGTGGCGGCGTGCCGCCGCGGCCAGGTTCACGGCCAGGCTGGTCACGCCCACGCCGGGGCGTGCGCCCAGCAGCGCCACGATCTTGCCCTGGCGCGCCGACTCGGCCGGGCGCACCTGCTCGCCCGGCACGGCCAGGCGCTTGACCACGGCCTCGGCATCGGCCGGCGCGTCGCGCAGATCGATAAAGTCCTTCACGCCCACGCGCAGCGCCGCCAGCATGACGCCGGGCTCGTCGGCGTGGCCCACCGCGACCAGCGGCAGGCCTGGGAAGAGCCGCAGCAGCTGCTCACCCAGCCGTGCCGACGCGCCGGCCAGTTCCGCCGAGAAATGCAGGAACACCAGCCCCGGGCGCAGCTGGGCCGCGCGCTCGAGAAAGGCTTCCTGGGCGCCGCCTTCAGTCACCAGCGTGCCCAGCCCGCCCAAGACCTTGCCCAGCCAGTCCTTCACTTCGCCCTGCGTTGCATGCAACAGAAAATAGTCCATCTCTCTGCCTCAAGCCGTTGGCCATGCCTGCCGGCACGGCCGGCGGCTATTTTGAGAAACCCGGCAAAGTCGGGTCCGCGAATTCGCCCAGCACGTACCAGCCCCATACATTGGGGTTGCCGCTGGTGCGGCCGTCGGCACCAACGGCCTGCGCCGCCGGCGCGCCCTTGGCCAGCGGCTTCACCAGGCGCGGCGTGACCACGATCATCAGCTCACGGTCTTCCTGGTGGAAATTCAGGTTCTTGAAGAAGGCACCGATCACCGGCAGGTCGCCCAGCACCGGCACCTTGTTGACGTTGCTGACGGTGTTGCGGCTGACCAGCCCGCCGATCACGAAGCTCTCGCCGTCACCCAGTTCCACCGTGGTGTCGGCGCGCCGCGTGACGATGGCGGGCACCACCGCGCCATTGATCGAGATGCCGCGCGAGGGGTCGAGGTCGCTCGCCTCCGGTGCCACCTTCAGCGCGATGCGGTCGGCCGACAGCACCGTGGGCGACACCGTCAGCCCGATGCCGAATGGCTTGAACTGGATCGTGGTCGTGCCCAGCGCCTGCGGCACCGGGATCGGGATTTCGCCGCCGGCCAGGAAGCTGGCGCTCTGGCCGGACAGCGCCACCAGGCTGGGCTCGGCCAGCACGCGCGCCAGGCCGTTGGCCTCCAGCAGGCTGATATTGGCGAAGATGCCGTGCGTCAGCGACGCGGCCACCAGGTTGAAGGCATTGCTCATCGGCGACGCGATGTCGGCACTGAAACTGCCCGGCGCGCCGCCGCTGCCGGGAGTAAAGGTGAACTTGTTCAGCGTCGATGGCGAGAACGTGCCGAAGGCAAAGCCGGAGTTGTTGCGAAAGAAGTTGATGCCGACTTCCTTGAGCACGGTCTTGCTGATCTCCACCACCTTGACGTCGACCTGCACGGTGCCGGAGAGCGGCACGGTCGAGCGGTCCACCACCAGGCCGGGCTTGCCATTGCTCTTGCCGTTGGCGGCCGCGCGCGCAGCGGCCTGCGCGCGCGCCGCGGCATAGGCATCGGGCGACTGCCCGGTAATGGTGGTACCGGCCGCGGAATAGCCGAGCTTCGCGCCATCGGCATCGGGCGCGATGGCATCGACCTGCACGTTGTAGGTCAGCGGCTCGGCGCCGCCGCGCGTCCACACCATCACGTCGGTCACACCTGGTTGCTTGGCCACCAGCAGCACGCTGGGGGCACCGCGTGTGCGCAGCACCAGCGCATCGGCCACCGCCGGGTTGCCCACCGCCACGCGCTCCACCGGCTGCGCGCTGCGGATCTCCTTCTGCGCGCCGGCCAGCAGGCGCAACTGGCGTGCGTTCACGGCTTCCTGCGCCTGTGCGCGCGGCGCCAGTGCGCACCACGCGGTAGTGGCCAGCATCGCGGCCAGCGCGAGCTGCATCAGCCTGCGGCGCAGGGCCGTCGAATGGGCTAGTTTCTTCTGGATTCGCATAAAGTCGGCGCCCACGTTCTTATTCGATCTCGCGCTTGCCCGCGCGGATCACTTCCACGCCTGCGCTTTGTCTTGCCTGGGCTGGCGCGGGCGGCGCGGCAACCTGCAACGGCCGCGGCGCCCGCGCTGCCACCGGCGCGCGGGGGGCAGAGGCACCGGCGGGGGCGGCCAGGCCGGACAGCATCACGCCGGCCATGGCCTTGTCGGGGGCGGCGCGCGGCGCCTCGGCGGGAACGCCGGCGCGCGCGGCCAGCGCGGGCGGGGGTTCGGCAAACATGCCGTCGCTGGGCATGGCTTCATCCTGCGGATTGCGCAGCGCCAGCAGCAGGCGCCCGGACTGCTGCGCCATCGCCAGCCGGCTGACCTGCTCCAGCGGCACCGACAGCACCGCGGTCTTGGCGCCTTCCTGGCGCGCCATCATCTGTTCCGGCTTGGCGTTCTGCGGCCGGTTGACCGAGGCGACGCCGTAGGCCAGCACGCGCAGGCGCGACAGCAGCATGCGCGCCTGGCTTTCCGGGATCTCCTGCTGGTCGCGGCGCAGTACCAGGAAGACATCGACATAGTCGCCCGGCTGCACCTGGTTGCCGACGCCGATGACTTCATCGACCGACACGGCCACCGCGCGTTCGCCCTCCCGCACCTGTGCGGCCAGCCCGGCCAGCAACTGGCTTTCGAGCACCGGCACGTTGGCGCCCAGCGCCACCAGCGGCACCTGGCCGGTCACACGTGCCACCTCGCTGTAGGCGCCGGCGGGATCGATGGGCAGCATCTCTACCTTGAGCGCATCGGCGTCAAGCGGCTTGCCGGCTTCCGCCGCGCGCGTGGTCACCACCACCGGATGCAACGGCCTGGCGGAATTCGATGCTGCGGGCGCCTGCGCCGGCTGGCGGCCTACCTGCCACGCCAGCAGCGCAAGCAGCAACGCCAGGCCAAGCAGCACCACCGCCAGGAGTCGGATCTGCTTGCTGGTCATGCGGGATTCCTTTGGATGAGCATGGCGTGGGGGCACATGGCGGCTCAGATATCAGGAGAAAGCTGGACCATGGCCGAGCCCGACAGCGTCGCGGGGAGCGGGACCATCGGCACGGCGGGGAGAATGTTGGTGGTGGGAAGGTTCAGCGTGACCTGCACGCAGACATCGGTGGAGCCGGACGCGCAGGGCACCGCCTGCGCAACGTTGCCGGGGGGCAGCAGATTCCTGATGGAGGTGGGAAGCGTGCCCCGCGCCATCGCCGCCGCGGCATCGACGCGCGCGCCCTGCGTGGCCGCGAGGCCTGAGCCGGAAACCCCCGCCGGATAGCGCAGCGCAGCGCGCGCGCCTTCTTCGGCGGCCAGCGTCAGCACCTGCTGCAGCGCCAGCATCACGCCGTAGTAGACGATGCCGATCACGATGGCGAGCAGCACCGGCGCCACGATCGCAAACTCGATCGCAGCGCTGCCGGCGCCGTGGCGGCGCCGGTTGATCCCCCTGTTGACCCTTGCGTGCAGCAACATCTGAAACCCCGGTCCCTTGGTGTTCTTTCGCGCCGACCGGCGACGCAGCCTGCTTGCCTCCAGCCTGTCCGGCTATTGGCCCGCGGCCATCCAGACCAGCACGCCCACGGCCAGGTACGCGGCATATGGAATGCCGCGCGCCCGCGAAAACTGCGCCGTTGGAATGGGTCTGTCCTGGTGATGCAAGGCTTGCTCCGTAGCCGGCGTGCTGGCTGCCACGCGCAGGCGTGCCGCGGCGCGCTGCCGAAGCGCGGCCAGCACGCTGCTGTCCAGTGCCAGCGCCAGCAGCGCGTGCAACAGCCCGAGCAGGCTGCCGACGACCCATGCCACCACCAGTCCTTGCGGGCCGGTGAACAGGCCCACCACCGCCAGGAACTTGACGTCCCCTGCCGCCATGCGCCCGAGGGCGTACGCCGGCAGCGTGACGGCAAGACCCAGCCCCGCGCCGGTCAGACGCGCGGCCAGCGGCAGTTCCGTGGCCTGCCCGGCGAGCAGTGCAAGTCCGAGGACCAGCACGGCGGCCGCCAGCAAGGCGTTGGGAACGCGCCGGTAGGCAAGATCTGTGTAGAGGGTCGCCGCGCAGAGGAGCGCGGCAATCACGCCGGTCTTATGGTTTCGGCCTGCTCAATTGACGAACCATCCCGAAACCTTGACTGAGAGCCGGGTGAAGCTGGCGTTGAGTTCTGTGCCAAGTTGGCCGGCGCCGACTGCGATGGCCAAAGCGACGAGGCCGACGATCAAGCCATACTCGATAGCCGTCGCCCCGCGCTCATCCTTAATAAAGCGTGCAATGAGTCGTTTCATGTTGTCACTCCCGAGTGATCTAAGAAGCCGCGATCACGCTTCCCCCGTTCGATTATCACGGTGCTCTGTGGCCCGCTCTTTTATCGACATTTCACGCTTGCTGCGCTTTTTTTATAAGACATGGAATGTCTCATACCATACCCCTCCTACGGGTGATAGCAATGACCCAAAGGGGTTAAGACGCGCGTTTGAAACGACCCGGCACGCCCGGGTCACAGGTTGTTAAAGAACAGGCAGGCCGGCCGGGAACCGGCCTGCAGCCTGGTATTGCGGACATTGCAGCCGCACTGCCAGGCAAAATAAAAAGATGCGCTGCGACGGGGTGATGAGCGACAGCGCACCGTGAAAACACCTAGCCGGGATGAGACATTTCAGCGCAGCAGCCCACCCACCAGCGGAAGTTGCAGCGTCTTGACGTCGCCGCTGCCACCCTGGCTGTCGTGAGCGCCCTGCTTCAGCCCCCCGACCAGCCCGGTCACCGGCGCCAGCAGCGCGGTCACGGGACTGAGCGCGCCGCCCGCGGAACCGCCCTCGCCGCCGCCGGCGACCTTGGCCAGCGGCAGGTTGTTCAGCACGCCGCCGAGCGGGTTGCCGCCATCGCCGCCGTACCCGCCGCCCGCGCCTGCCAGCGGCAGGTTGCTCAGCAGGCCACCAAGCGGGTTGCCGCCGCCCTGACCATTGCCGTTGAGGAGCGCGCCAGCGGCCGCGACCGTCTTGCCGGCCTCAGTCACCACGCCGCCCAACGGCGAGACCACCGGCGTGTTGGTGTTGCTGATCATGCTGCCGCCGGCAGCCACCGTATTGCCAGCCTTGTAGAGCAGGCCGTTGGCCGGCTCACCCAGGTGCGTGACCGCACCCAGTGTCTGCGTGCCGTCGGTGGCCTTGCTGGTCAGCGGCACGATGACCTTGCTGACCGAATTCGTGACCTGTGCGACCGGGCCTTCGGACAGCACACTGTGCAGGTTGCCGCTGCTGTCGTGCACCGCGATGCCCACGTGCCTGACCAGGCCACCCACCGGAGTGGTCACCGGAGCCAGCGGTGCCAGCTTCTCGGTGCCCAGGCCATACACCAGGTCGCCGCCGCTGATCAACGCCTCGCCCACGTCGTGGACCACGTTGCTGGTGCTGGCCACCGTCACGCCGACCGGGTTGTCGACCGAACCCATCTGCCCCAGCCCGTCGCGCACGCCGCCGCCGAGCGAGCCAACGGCCCTGCCGGCGTTGATCACCACGCCGCCGGCGCCTTCGCGCGCCTGAGTGGGCAGCAACGGCAGCGGCGCTTCCTGGATGCTCTTGCCGATGTCACTGATGGCATTGCCCGTGGCCACCACGGAATTGCCCGCGCCTTCGGTCACCTTGGCGGTGGGCGTGGTCTCGCCCGATGCGGACGGTCCCGGCGTGACCGGCGTGTCGATGTTGCTGTTGGGCCGCGGATTGGCGCCGCTGCCGCCACCGCTCGACGAACAGCCTGCCATCAGCAACGCAATGGCGGCCACGCCGGCCGCAGCCAGTGAGGTCATGAAATGCTGCGACGGATGCTTGGTTTGCATTGTCCTTCTCCTGTCTTGTTGGCCACGGTGCTGCCGGCCGTCTTGTCTTATGTGCGCCGCATGGGATTGCCGACGAGCCTCCCCGGAGTCCCGCTTTGTTCCTCTGGCGGACCGCTCCGAACCGGCACGGCAAAACAGTGGAACGCGGGATCGTTGGCGCGTCTGGACAACAAATGGCAAGGCGCGTGCCAGCGGCGCCGGCGGTGCCGGCACGGAACCGGCCACGGCGCTGCAAGCCTTGTCTGGCGCGGATTGGCGGGGGTGAGGGGTAGCCACGGGCCGGGCCCAAACGCCGTTGCGGCGCTGGCCTGACGTGTTACGTGCTACGTAACGTGTTCCGGAAACACGGGAACACGCAGGCGCGGATGACGGTGGCGGGAGGGCGGTGGCAGCGCGCGGCACGGCGCGCTTTCCTGCCTGGGTCGCCATCGCCGCAAGCCCGCCGTCCTGGCTGTTTTGTTCCCTGCAGACGACACACGTTACGTAACGCGTAACGCGCAGCCGCCCTGACACCCCATCCTCGGCAATGCCGCAAGCCGTTTCCACCGCTCCCCTGGAAGCCGCGCCCGGCAACACATTGCGGGCACCACACCCGACTTTCGCGGGGTCCGTTCCAGGACGCGTCGCGGCGCTGGCATACCGATTGCGCCATATCCGTCACCGCCGCACGCAGAAAGCGAACGCGTTGCGCGGCCGAGCGATTTAGACGACGGGAATGAGGGAACAGAACATGCGCAAACAACAACTCGCCGTAACGGCACTCCTCGCAACCTTGCTGGCCCTGGGTGGCTGCGCCAGCGGCAGCGGATCGACCTCCATGGGCACCAGCGACACGGCGGGCACCAATGGCGGCACCAAGACTACGGGTAGCGGTGGCACTGGCGGCACCGGCGGTGGCACCGACCTGGCCGGCGGCGGTACCGGTGGCACGGGCGGCGGCACGGGCGGTACCGGCGGCACCGGTGGAACGGGTGGCAACGGCGGCAACACTGGCGGCGGCGAAACGCCCACCGCGCTGACCCCGACCGCCACGGTCATCAACAATGCCGGCACGGTGCTGGGCAATACGGGCAGCTCCGTCACCGACCTCGGCAACCAGCTCGGCAGCGCCAACCTGCCGCTGGTGCCGACGCAGACGCAAAGCGGCCTGGGCGGCGTGGTGGCCTCCACCGGCGATGCCGTGGGCGCTCTGGCCACGGGCCTGCAGGCGGGCCTGGGCAGCATCCCCAATTCGACCAACCCGGTTGGCACCACGGTCGCCAGCACCGGCAATGTGGTCACCGAACTCGGCAAGGCAGTGTCCAGCGCCGGCACCGCTGTCAGCGGCCTGGGCACCGGCCAGCTCGCGCCGCTGGCGCCGCTGACTTCGCCGCTGGGCACGGTGGTGGACCAGCTGGGCGACACGGTGACCAGCACCGGCGGCACGCTGACCACGGTGCTGTCGACCGGCGCGGTCGAGCAAGCGACCACTACCACCAGCAAGCTGATCGTGCCGATCACCTCGCAGCTGACCGGCGCCACCCAGACGCTGGGCGCGGCCACGGGCCTGGGCGCTCCGACCGGCGGGCTGCTGGCGACCGTGGGCGGTGCGCTGGCCACGGCCGGCACCAAGCTGCAACAGACCAACACGCCAGTGGTCTCGGGCGTCGGCGGCGTGGTGAACGCCACCGGCACGACCGTGGCATCGCTGGGCGGCGCAGTGAACGCGCCCGCCAGCGGCGGCGGCCTGGGCGCGCTGAGCCCGGTACTGGCACCGGTGACTGCGCTGGCCGGGGGGCTGACAGGCGGTGCAGGCGCTGGCGGTACGGGTTCGCCGCTGGCGCCTGTCACCAGCCTGGTCAGCAGCATCACCGGCGGCCTTGGCAGTGCCACCGGCGGCGGCACGGGTTCGCCGCTGGCACCGGTTACCAGCCTGGTCAGCACCGTCACTGGCGGCCTTGGCAGCGCCACCGGCGGCAGCACCGGTTCGCCGCTGGCACCGGTCACCACCGCGGTCAGCGGCGTGGTGAATGGCGTGGTGGGCGGCGTCACCGGCGCCGCGGCGGGCACTGGCACCACCAGCCCGCTGGCTCCCGTCACCAATGTTGTCGCCGCCGTGACCGGCGGTGCCACCTCCACCGCGGGCAGCACCACCAGCAAGGGTTCGACCACCGGCGCCACCGGCCCCATCGGCGGCCTGGTGGGCGGCCTGCTGGGCGGCCTGACCGGCGCGCTCGGCCAGAAGTAATCCAGTCTCAGCCGCTGCCCTGGCGATCGCCTGATCGCGGGCAGCGGAGCACACCAGATTCAACGTAGCGGCCACGCGCTGAGCCGGCAGCATCGGACAGCAGGCGCCCGGGGGTAGCGGCAATCCCCGCGTCAGTGGCACGCGACGTCAATAGCCGCAGTATTTCCTTACAGGGGTATTGCCATGCGTGCACTTCATCGCGTTGCCGCGCTGCTGGTCAGCGTCGGCGCGCTCCATCACGGCCTGATCCAGGCCGATCCGCGCAGCCCGGTCCAGGGCGACCCGACCCAGACACTCCCGAAGATCGCTCCGGCCCGGCCGGACAGCAGCGTGACCGTGCAGGTCGAACGGCCGCAGGCGGCCATGCAGGACCTGCTCAATACACGCCTGACACCGCGGCGCTTTCGCATCGAGGGCGCGAAGACGCTGCCGTTCGAGGAAGTGGCCGCGCAGTTCAAGCCGCTGGCCAACCGCGAGATCACGGTGGCGCAGCTGCTGGAAGCGGCCAGCACGGTAACGCAGATGTACAAGGACCGCGGCTATCCACTCTCGTTCGCCTTCGTGCCGGCGCAGGATTTTGCCAACGGCGATGTGCTGATCACCGTGGTCGAAGGCTATGTGGCCAAGGTGACGGTCACCGGCAAGGCGGGCCCGGCAGAGGGCCGGCTGCGCGCCATTGCCGAGAAGCTGCAGCAGGACCGCCCGCTGCGCCAGGACCGTTTCGAACACTACGTCAATGCACTGGCCCTGCAGCCCGGGCTGCAGGTGGCGGCCACGGTGCAGCCGCCGAGCACCACCGACGGCGCCTGCGAGATGGTGCTGGACGTCAAGCGCAAGCCGTTCACCTTCGGCACCGGCATCGAATACATGTCGCCGGGCCTGCGCGCCATTGCCACCGCGACTACCAACAGCCTGACGCCGCTGGGCGAGCAGATCTCGGTGTCGGCGCTGTTCCCCAAGGGTCGCGACAGCGAGGAGTATTACGCTGCCAGCTACGCGCAGCCGCTCGGCACCGAGGGCATGATCGCGCGGCTCAACGCCTCGCACTACCGCGGCGTGCCGCAGAACGCCACGCTGGAGGCGATCGGGTTCAACCCGCGCTACGTCAACGACACCAAGCGCATCGGCGGCTCGCTCAGCTATCCGCTGCTGCTGTCCAACGCGCACTCGCTCACGCTGACCGGCGGCTTCTACGGTGCCGACCAGTTCGAGCGCTACACCCACACCGCCACCGGCACGCGCGTGACGCTGGGCACCAACGTGCGCGTGGGCACCGCGGAGCTGACCTACGCGCAGCGCGGCGAAGGCGTGAGCCGCAACGCCACGCTCGGCCTGTACAAGGGCTTCGATGCGTTGGGTGCGAGCCGCCAGAACAATACCAACGACCTGAGCTTCTTCCGCACGCGGCTGCTGCTATCGCAGTCGAAAGACCTGCCGGCAGGCTTCGGCCTCACCGTGGCCGCGGCGGGCCAGTACAGTGGCGACCGCCTGGCCTCGGGCGAGCAGATCAGCTTCGGCGGACGCTTCTTCGGGCTGGGCTATCCCGCCGGCGAAGTGGCGGGCGACAAGGGCTGGGGGGCCTCGGCGGAAATCAGCCGCCTGTTCCTGCCCGACATGGCCTACCTGCGCACGATCCAGCCCTATGTGTCGGCCGACGTGGCGCGCGTGTTCTCCAACAGCGTGTCGCTGTCGCACCGCAGCCTGTCATCGGTGGCCATCGGCGCGCGCTTCTCGGACCGGCGCTACTACACGCTGGACCTGTCGGTGGCACAACCGGTGGGCGACAAGCCGACCAATGCGAGCCATCGGTCGCCGCGGATCAACATGACCTATTCGTACCAGTTCGATTGAGCTGGCCGCGTTTGGGCTGACTACACCAGGTTCCCCTGTACCCGGCCGACGGCAGTCTCGCGTCGGCCGATTTTTTTATCCCGAAGGCTGCGTCTGGAGCGAGCACGCGCACCAACCCGCACAGGCAGCGCAGCCTGTGCCGTCGCGCGATACCGCCGCGCAAGCGCGGCGCCGCCCTCAGGTCACGCGGAAACCGACCTTAAGCGTGACCTGGTAGTGCGCGATCTTGCCGTTGGTGATGTGGCCGCGCGTTTCCACCACTTCGAACCAGTCGATGTTCTTGATGGTTTCACCGGCCTTTTCAATGGCGCTCTGGATGGCCTGGTCGCAGCCATCGGGTGAAGATCCGACGATCTCGACCAGCTTGTAGGTATGGTTGCTCATATCCCTCTCCTTGGCGGGCGGCCCCGCGGGGGTTCCATCCATCATAGGCGCGGGTGCGGATAGTCCCAAGGGCAGCGGCGGCGCACCGATGCTGCACCGCATAGCCGGCCACAGATCCTGTTACACAATCACGCTTTGCCAGTGGCGTATGCGGCTGCTACGCTGCGGACCCGCCCCGACAGCATGCGGCGCACGGCGCGCGCATGCTGTCATTCACCGACGCAAAGATCCGCCGTGACTTACAGATTCATTCGCCGGGCCGTGCTGGGCCTGGGCCTGGCCGCCGCCGTGTCGGCCTTCACCTCGTTCAGTCCCTTCGCACTGCTGGCGCACGCCCGCTCGGCTTCCACCTTCGACCAGGTGACCGACACCATTGCCAACAGCATCAGCGAGACCTTCAACGAGGCCGTCGCCAACCACTTTCCCACGCGCGCCGGCAAGCCGGCCCAGCCGGCGCAGCCGCCGGACGCGAAGCCGGTGCCGGCCAGGCCCTTTGCCGATGGCAGCGGCTACACGCTGTGCTTCGTGCCCGATGGCGCGAGTTGCCAGGCGCTGCTGGTCAATGCCATCCGCAGCACGCGCCATCGCCTGCTGATCCAGGCCTATTCGTTCACCAGCGCACCAATTGCCGAGGCCGTGGCGCAGGCGCACCGGCGCGGCGTGGACGTGCGCGTGATCCTGGACAAGAGCCAGCAGTCCGAACGCTATACCAGCGCCACCTACCTCAAGCACGCCGGCGTGCCGGTGGTGATCGACAACAAGCCCGCGATCGCGCACAACAAGGTGATGGTGTTCGACGACCAGGCGGTCTTCACCGGATCGTTCAACTTCACCAAGTCGGCGCAGGAGCGCAACGCCGAGAACGGCATGCTGATCCGCGGCGACTCCGCCGTGGTCAGGGCCTACACCGACAACTGGAACAAGCGCTACCAGCAGTCGCGCGCGTACTGACGACGGCAGCGTCGGGGCGCCCTGCCCTGCACGAAGCGGCGCGCAGTGGCAAACTTGCAGCTTTCCTGTTCAGCCTCCGGAGAGCCTTTCCCCATGACAGCCATCCCCGACAGCCAGTGGATCCGCGTTGACACCGCCGCAGGCAGCTTCGATGCCTACCTGAGCCTGCCGCCTGCAGGCGTGCAGCCCGGCGCGCCTGGCATTGTGCTGCTGCAGGAGATCTTCGGCGTGAACGAGCATATCCGCGCCGTGGCGGACCAGTACGCCGCCGACGGCTATGCGGTGCTGGCGCCGGACGTGTTCTGGCGCCAGGCGCCGCGCGTGCAACTGGGCTACGAAGGCGACGACATGGCGCGCGCCATGGCGCTGCGCAAGGCGGTGGATGTGCCGGCCGCGCTGGACGATATCGCCGCCACGGTGCAGGTGCTGCGCCAGCACACCGGCGCCGGCAAGGTGGCTTCGGTGGGCTATTGCTTCGGCGGCCTGCTGTCGTACCTGAGCGCGGCGCGCGGGCTGGTGGATGCCGCGGTGCCCTACTACGGCGGCGGCATCCAGAACCAGCTGCAGGAGGCGGCGAACATCCGCGTGCCGGTACAGTTCCACTACGGCGCGCTCGACGCGCATATCCCGCCAGAGGCCGTGCAAGGCGTGCGCGACGCCATGACCGGCAAACCCGGCAGCGAGATCTTCGTCTATGAGGGCGCGGACCACGGCTTCAACTGCTGGGCACGCGGCTCCTACCACCAGCCCAGCGCCGCGCTGGCGCACGGGCGCGCGCTGGTGTTCCTGTCGGAAGCGCTGTAGTCCCTCATCCCCGAGAGCCGCTGCCGCCTTGCCATGGCCGGGCGGCAGCCTTTATCCTCGGCGCTTGGCTTCAAGACTTGCTGGACCCCAAACCATAACAATGGAGACCACCATGCAGTCAGAGCAGCAGCGCGCCCTGCGCAACACCATCCCCGACGCCATTGCCCGCGCCGTGCGGCGCAGCCCAGGCAAGACCGCGATCCGCTTCGGCGATCGGGCCTGGACCTACCGCCAGCTGGATGAGGCCGCGGCCCGCGTGGCCGGCGCGCTGGCGCAATGGGGCCTGCGCCCCGGCGACCGCGTGGCCGCCTTCGGCAAGAACTCCGACGCCTATGTGCTGCTATGGCTGGCCTGCCTGCGCAGCGGCCTGATCCATGTGCCGGTCAATTTCTCGATGACGCGCGCCGAGGCCGAGTACATCGTCACGCAATCGGGCGCCAGCGCAATCTTTGCCGATCCGGCGCTGGCCGACCGCGTCGACGGCCTGCCCTGCAAGGTCAGCGGCACGCTGCATGGCGGCAAGGTGCGCGATATCCTGGTGGCGGCGGCCAAGGGCCCCGTTTCACCGGTGTCCGAAGCGCTGACCGACAGCACGCCCGCGCAAATCCTGTACACCTCGGGCACCACCTCCGCGCCCAAGGGCGCCGTGCTGACCCACCGCGCGCTGCTCGCTGAATACGTCAGCACCATCGCCGCCTGCGATATCCGCGCGTCGGACTACTCGCTGGCCGCGCTGCCGCTGTACCACTCGGCGCAGATGCATGTCTTCCTGATGCCGCTGCTGCTTTGCGGCGGCACCACGCTGATCGCCGACAGCCCCGAGGCCGGCTATTGCCTGCGCACCATCCACGCCGAGGGCATCACCAGCTTCTTTGCGCCGCCCACGGTGTGGATCGCGCTGCTGCGCCATGCGGACTTCGATCCGGCGCGGCTGGGGTCGCTGACCAAGGCCTACTACGGGGCCTCGATCATGCCGGTGCCGGTGCTGCTGGAGCTGCAGCAGAAGCTGCCGGCACTGCGTTTCTACAACTGCTACGGCCAGAGCGAGATCGGGCCGCTGGCCACGGTACTGGGGCCCGACGAGCATGCCGGGCGCCCGGCGTCCGCCGGCCGGCCGGTGCTGAACGTCGAGACCCGCATCGTCGACGAGACCATGCAGGACGTGCCGCCTGGCGAGTTGGGCGAGATCGTGCACCGCTCGCCGCAACTGCTGACGGAATACTGGGACAAGCCCGAACAGACCACCGAAGCCTTCACCGGCGGCTGGTTCCATTCCGGCGACCTCGGCTATATGGATGGCGAGGGCTACCTGTACGTGGTGGACCGGATCAAGGACGTGATCAACTCGGGCGGCGTGCTGGTATCGAGCCGCGAGGTGGAAGAGTGCCTGTACACCCACGGCGCGGTGGCCGAGGCAGCGGTGTTCGCGCTGCCGCACCCGAAGTGGGTCGAGGCAGTGGCCGCCTGCGTGGTGCGCAAGCGCGGCCATGAAGACGCCGCCGAGGAAGAGCTGATCGCCCATGCCCGCCAGGCGCTGGCGCCGTTCAAGGTGCCCAAGCGCATCGTGTTCGTCGCGGACCTGCCGCGCAACACGGCGGGCAAGCTGCTCAAGCGCCAGCTGCGCGAGGACTATGCGCAGCTGTTCGGCACGCAGAATTAGGGTCTGTTCCCATATGGGAACAGACCCTAGTACGGCACGGCTACGCCGTTCTCGACCTTGACGCGGTCGCCGATGCGCATCTGGTAGGCATTGGACTGCGTCAGCGTCAGGTAGGCGTTGTCGCTGGTGCGCACGCGCACGCGGTAAGCCGCGGCCGAGGATCCGGTGCGCTTCTCGACCTCGTTGCCGGCCACCGCGCCGGCCACGGCGCCACCGATGGTGGCCACGGTATTGCCGCGGCCGCCGCCGACCTGGTGGCCCAGCAGCCCGCCCACGATGCCCCCGACCACGGCGCCCGCGCCGCTGGTCGAAGGCGGCTGGCCGGGCACCACCTCGATCGCCTCGACCCAGCCGTAGCGCACGCCGTAGGCCTGGTTGCCATGGTTGTTGCCATAGCTGCCGTCCGGATATGACTGCTGCGGATACGGCTGCTGCGGGTAGGAAGACTGCGGGTATTCCTGCTGGGGATAGCCTTGCTGCGGGTAACCCTGTTGCGGATACCCTTGCTGCGGATACCCCTGCGGGTAGCCCGATGCCTGCGGGTAGCCCTGCTGCGCCGGGTAGCCGCTGATGGTGGTGCTGCCGCCATAGCCGCTGCTGCCGTAGCCGCTGCTGTTATAGCCACCACCGTAGCTGCCGCCGTACCCTCCGCCATAGCCGTTGTCGTAACCGTACGGCGAGGCACACCCGGCCAGCGCACCGGCGCCAAGCACCGCAAGCACAACCGAACGAAAGGGGATCGACATGTCAGGACTCCTGCGCGCTGCGCGTATTGGGGAATGCGCGCGAGTCTAGGGCCGCCGGCGGCCGCCGGGTGTCACCGGAACTTGTGATTGGTAACTGCCTGTAACCGGCTGGCAGTGCTGGCCTGCCGGGGCTCAGCCGCGCTCGGCGCCGTCGTCGTTGAACTGGGTGATGCGGGCCACGCGGAAAGCGCCGCGCAGCGATTCCAGCTCGGACCGGTGCAGCATCGCCAGGCGGTTCAGGTAGCGCTCGCCCTTGGCCAGCAGGTGCACCTGCACGACGCGGCGGTCCTCGGGGTTGAGCCGGCGCTTGACCAGCCCCGCCGCCTCGCAGCGGTTGACCAGCGCCACTACGCCGTGCTGCTTGGCCTGCAGCCGTTCTGCCAGTTCGCCGATCGAGGCCCAGTCCTTGTCGGCACAGCCGCGGATATGCAGCAGCAGCAGGTATTGCTGCACGGTCAGCCCTTCCTCGCGCGCCGCATCTTCGGAAAACCGCAGGAAGCGCCGCAACTGGTAGCGGAAATCCGAAAGCGCCTCGAAGTCGGCCTTGGTAAGCGATGTGGATTTCCGGGACGGGGCGGACTTGCTGGGCATAAGGTGGCGAAAAAGCGCAAAGAGGAGGAAAGCGCGGGCACAACGCGCAAGACCACGGGCGCGCGGCCGGTCCCGCAACCGGGGCGCACGCAATTATAGGGGCCGTGCACCGCGCCGCCAGCACAAACCTGTCAGCCAGGTCACGTGCCCGGCGCACAGTTGCATCGTGCCGGCGTCCGGCTATGGCAGAATCTGTGCGGTTGCAGACACCTTCACCCGTCACCGGAAAACGCACCGATGTTCTCGGAAATCGCTCTCTTCCTGCTGGATACCGTCTTCACCCTGTTCGGCATGGCGCTGTTGCTGCGCGTGTGGATGCAGCTCACGCGGCTGCCTACGCGCAATGCGGTCTCCCAGGGGGTGTTCCAGATCACCGACTGGCTGGTGCGCCCGCTGCGCCGGATCATCCCCGGGCTGGGCGGCATCGACTGGGCCACGGTGGTGGGCGCCTGGCTGACCGCGGTGGTGTTCCTGGTACTGGTCGCGCTGATCAGCGGCATCGACTTGCTGGGCTTCCTGCCGGCCATGCTGCTGACCGCCCTGCTCTATGTGCTGAAATGGGCGATCAGCCTGGTGATGTGGGTCACGCTGCTGATGGCGATCCTGTCGTGGGTCAACCCGCATTCGCCGGTCACCCCGGCCATCGACCACCTGACCGCGCCGGTGCTGCGCCCGATCCAGCGCGTGGTGCCGCGCCTGGGCGGCTTCGATGTTTCGCCGCTGGTGCTGTTCGTGATCGCGCAGATCCTGCTGATGGTGATCGCGCGGCTGGGCGCCAACATCTTCGGCATGCACTACTGACCCACCGGCGGCTCGGCACATTGTCCAGAACCCTGGACAGTGTGTCGAGAATTGACCCTTTTTCTGCCCAGTGTGAAGTCCTACATTACAGGCACCGCGGCGCTCCCGCCACGTACCCTGCCTTAGAAGGACCACACACCATGAAGACCATCACCCAACGCCGCAGCTTGGCGCTTTCCCTGCTGTGCGCCGTCAGCCTGTCGTTTGCCGCGGCCGCTGCCCACGCCTCCGAACCCGTTTCCGACATCGCCCGCCTGGACGGCAGCATCGCCCACGTCGGCAAGGCCGACCCGTTCCTGGACGGCGCGAGAATCGGCCAGCCCGATCCGTACACCGATGGCGCGCGGGTTGGCAAGCCTGACCCGTTCACTGACGGCGCCAATGTCACCGACCGCCGCGACGCGTTCACCGACGGCGCCTGAGTCCCTGCCCCTTCCCTTGCCACGGCCCCGGCCGTGGCGGCCCGCCAGCGCCCTCAACCCGCCGGGCGGGCCTCTCCCTCAGCATGCCCGCTCGCGGCTGCTTCCGCCCCCATGCCCCCGTCCAGGCCCGCGTTGGGCTCCAGCTCGGACACCATCATCGATTCGATCGCTTCCATGAAGGCCCGCACCTTGCGCGGCTGCAGCCGCCGGTCCGGCAGCAGCGCGAACACGCGCAGCGGCGGCAGCGGGTAGTCCGGCAGCACGCGCACCAGCCGCCCTTGCGCGATCTCGGCCTCGCAATAAATGACCGACAGCCGGGCGATGCCAAGCCCCGCCAGCGCACCCTGCACGCGCAGTTCGGCGTTGTGGGTCTGCATGCGCGGGCGGATCGGCACGGACACGGTCTGGCCGTCGCGGGTGAATTCCCAGACGGTGTCGCCGGGCGTGGTCAGCGTCGGCATATTGGCCAGGTCTTCCGGGCGCAGCTGCGCCGGCAGGCTGTCCGCCAGCGCCGGCGCGGCAAACAGGCCGCGTTCGACGTGGTAGATACGGCGCGCCACCGTGCCCGAGTCCGGCAGGTCGGTATCGACAACGACGAAGGCCACGTCAAACCCGTCGCGGATCGGGTCGACCAGGCCCTGGGTGATTTCCACGGCCACGTCCAGCGCCGGGTGCGCCGCCAGCGTGCGGCAGATCACGCCGCCCAGCTGCTGGGCGCCGAACTCATAGGGTGTGGCGATGCGCAGCACGCCCTGAACCCGCTCTTCACGCGCCAGCGTTTCCTGGCGGATTTCGCGCAGGCGCGCAAACAAGGGGGCGACATCGCGGTAGACCGCCTTGCCCGCATCCGTGAGGCGCATGCGCCGCGTGGTGCGCTCCAGCAGCTTGGCGCCGATGGCGGTTTCCAGCCGCGCCACCGCGGCCGAGACGCGCGACTTGGGGCAGTCCAGCTGCTCGGCCGCGGCCGTGAACGTCCCCTGCTCGACCACGCAGCAGAACGCCTCCCAATCATTCCATTGGATTGTTTCGTTCACCGGACAATGTTTCCCTGACAAGCTGTAGTTCCCGACGGCAGGCCTACATTATGCTTGAGCGATGCAACAAACGCCTGTCCCAGCTGGACCGGACGCCTCAGCCCCCGCAGTTCCAGCAGCCCTAGCCCCCGCCGCCCCCACACCCCAGCGCCCGCGCATGCAACTCGCCAGTCACCCGGAAATGGGTCACTGGCGTCTTTCATTGTTCGGCCTGACGCTCGGGCTGGTGACCGGCATCGACTTCTCTTCCACGCTGATGATGGGCGTGGCCAGCCAGCATATCCAGGGCGGCGTCGGTGCCGCGCCGGAAGATTATCTGTACGCGATCTCGGCCTACGCGGCCACCGCGGTACTGATGAACATGGTGCTGGACCAGGTCGCGCGCCGCACCACCTACAAGCGCTTCACCATCGGGTCGCTGCTGGTATTTATCCTGGGCTCGCTGATCTGCGCCGAGTTTGCCAGCCCCACCGGGCTGATCACCGGCAAGGCGGTGCAGGGGCTGGGTGCCGGCGGCCTGTTCGCGGCCTCGCGCATCCTGGTGCAGCTGGTGTCGACGCCCGCCGAGCGCGGCCCGCTGATGCTGCGCTTCGGCGGCGGCGCGTTCTCGATGCTGGCCATCACACCCTGGCTGACCAGCATCTTCCTGGACGATATCGGCTGGCGCGCGGTGTTCCTGTTCCAGGCCGGCATTGCCCTGCCGGTGCTGCTGTCGGTGGCGCTGACCTACCCGACCCGCGCGCCGCGCGACCCGCATCCGCCGGTATCGACACTGGACTGGCCCGCCGCCATCGCCGCCGCGCTGGGCGCGCTGGTGTTCCTGCACACGCTGCAGGAGATGCGCTATACGCGCTTCTTCAGTTCGCTGGAAATGCCGCTGGCCGCGCTGTGCGGGCTGGCACTGTTCGCCTTCAGCGGCTGGCGGCTGTATCGCCATCCGGACCCGTGGATCGACTTCTCGCGCCTGGCCGGGCGTCAGTACCTGTATGGGCTGGGCTTCTACACGCTGTACTACCTGCTCTCGTCGGCCTGGTCGTTCCTGCTGCCCTCGCTCACGCAGACCGGCCTGGGGCTGACCTTCCGCACCACCTGCATGCTGCTGTCGACCAGCGGCACGGTGTCGACCATCGGCGCCGTCGTCATCACGCTGGGCATGGCGCTGGTGTTCCGCAAGCGGCGCGTGATCGCCATCGGCTTTGTCGTCTACGCCTGCGCGGCGATGCTGCTGTCGCACCAGCTGATGCCGGGCGCGCCGGACTACGCGCTGGTGCCGGTGGTGCTGCTTGAAGGGCTGACGCCGGTGCTGCTGATGGTGCAGGTGGCATCGATGACCTACCTGGAAGTGCCGGTCGAGGATTTCTCGCACGCCTACCAGTTCAAGAACGTGTGCAAGCAGATCGCCTCGGCAATGGGCACCGGCCTGGCCAGCGTGTTCATGCAGGACGGCCTGGCGCAGCACCGCACCCACCTGGTGGAGCACATCACGCGCTACAACCCGGTGCTGCAGGCGCCGGATGCGCTCTCGGCAACGAGTCTGGCCAAAATCTCGCTGGAAGTCGACCGGCAGGCCACGCTGCTGGCCGGCATGGACATGCTGCACGGCTTTGCCGTGTTGTGCGTAGTGGCGGCGGTGTTTGTGCTGGCGCAGCGCAGCTTCCGGTAAGGAACCCACGCACCAGGCGCCAGGCCACGCCCGGGGCCGGTACTGGCGCAATCCCGGCATTTCCTCTACCCTTTCGGCCTTTCCGTGCCAATCCGGCGAACCGCGCCGGGCTACGTAAATGGCCAGCCCCACCGATTCCCGCCAGAACCCGCCGCAAGCACCGCAGACCGCCGACAGCGCCGCCGCCACGCCCGAAAAGCCGAGCGACAGCTATGTGCAGTCCTTTGCACGCGGGCTGTCGGTCATCCGGGCCTTCAACGCGCAGCACCCGGCCCAGACGCTGACCGAGATCGCCCAGGCCAGCGGCCTGACGCGCGCCGGCGCGCGCCGCATCCTCCTGACGCTGGTGGGGTTGGGCTACGTGCGGGCCGACGGCCGCCTGTTCCGGCTGACGCCAAAGATCCTGGACCTGGGCTTCGCCTACCTGACCTCGATGCCGTTCTGGAACCTGGCCGAGCCGATCATGGAGACGCTGTCGCAGCAGGTGCATGAAAGCTGCTCGATCTCGGTGCTGGATGGCACCGAGATCGTCTACGTGCTGCGCGTGCCGGCGCGCAAGATCATGACGATCAACCTGTCGATCGGCAGCCGCCTGCCGGCCTATTGCTCGTCGATGGGGCGGGTGCTGCTGGCCGACCTGGCCGAGCCCGAGCTCGACAGCGTGCTGCGCGCCACCGAACTGCGCGCGCGCACCGGCCGCACCGTCACCGACGTGGATGCGCTCAAGGCCATTGTCGCCGACATCCGCAAGCGCGGCTGGGCACTCAACGACCAGGAACTGGAAGAAGGACTGGTGTCGCTGGCCGCGCCGATCCGCAACCGCGCCGGCCACACCATCGCCGCCATCAATATCAGCGGCCAGGCCAACCGCACCAGCGCGCAGGAGATGCTGGAGCGTTTCCTGCCGCCGCTGCTGGAAGCTTCGGAGAAGATTTCCGGGCTGGTCGGGCTGCGCACCTGAGCGCAGCCGCCGGGATCAGACTGCCGCGGGCAGCTCCACGCTGCCGAACTCGGCCGAGCGCGTGCCGTCCAGCGGCCGGTTGCTGGCCCCGAAATACGCAAACGCCACGGACAGCTTGACCGCGTTGGACGCATTGCGTCCGGCCGCATGGAACAGCCGGCTGTCGAAGAACAGCACGTCGCCGCGGTGCAGCGCCAGCGGCTGCGCGGCATCCAGCAGGGGCTGGCTGGCCGGGTGGGCCTCGATCAGGAATTCGGCCGGGTCCAGCTGGCCCGGCTCCAGCTTCGCCTGGTGCGAACCCGGGATGACGCGCAGCACGCCGTTGCGCTCGTCCTCGTCGCCCAGCGCCAGCCACACCGTCACCAGTTCCGGCCGGGCAAACGACCAGTAGCGCGTGTCGCGGTGCCAGCCGGTCTGGCTGCCGTAGTGCGGATGCTTGGTCATCACGCAGTTGTGGTGCGCCAGCGTGATGCGGGCGGGCTCGCCCAGCAGCGCCTGCACCACCGCCACCAGCTGCGGGTCGCTGGCCCAGCGGCGGAAGACCTCGTCGCGTCCGTAGGCCTGGCGCAACCGCCTGACCGTGCCGCCGCCGGCGGCATCGCGCGCGGCCGGCGCGCCGGGATAGCCCAGGTCGGCCTCGAACTCCACCGGTGGCACCGCCGCCGCCAGGTGCTCACGCGTCACCGCCTCCAGCGCCGCGCACGCCGGCTCATCGGCAAAGCCGCGCAGGATCACGAAACCGTTGGCGTGGAAGGCCTGCACCAGGCGCGGCAGCGCGCCGGCATCGGCAGACAGGACGGAGGAAGGCAGGTCGGCGCAGGGGTCCAGCGAGGTCATTGCAGCAGGCGCGGCACAGGCAGCGGAAAGAGGAATGGGAAGGGCCGCGGTGGCCCGACAGGCTCATGATGCCAGAACCTGCGCGATCTGGCGCAGGCGCTGCACCATAACCATGCAGACAGCGCCGGGGCATCGTCTGTCTCCGTACGGAAACAGACGGTGCCGCGTGCCGCCCGCGCCGCTACAATGCGCTGGTCTTCACCCGATATTCCCCGCATCCACCCGCTTTTTCCACCTTTTGCGCCGAGGTCCAACGTGACAGCTCGCCCACGCATCGTCGCTTCGCTGTCCGAGGCCCAGGCCCAGCTGGGCCGCATCGTTCTTGGCAAGCCGCAGCAGGTGCGGCTGGCGCTGGCCTGCATGCTGGCACGCGGCCACCTGCTGCTGGAAGACGTGCCCGGCGTAGGCAAGACCACCCTGGCCCATGCGCTGGCGCGCACGCTCGGGCTGCAATACCAGCGCGTGCAGTTCACCAGCGACCTGCTGCCGGCCGACCTGATCGGGGTTTCAGTCTTTGTCCGCGACGCTGGCGAGTTCCGCTTCCATCGCGGCCCGGTGTTCGCGCAGGTGGTGCTGGCCGACGAGATCAACCGCGCGCCGCCCAAGACCCAGAGCGCACTGCTCGAGGCCATGGCCGAGGGGCAGGTGACCCATGACGGCACCACGCACGCGCTGCCGTCGCCGTTTTTCGTGATCGCCACGCAGAATCCGCTGGAGCAGATCGGCACGCATGCCTTGCCCGAATCGCAGCTGGACCGCTTCACCATGCGGCTGTCGCTCGGCTACCCCGACCCCGCTTTCGAGCGCGTGCTGTACCTGGGCGGCGCCAGCGCGCCGGAGCTGCCTCCGGTGATGGATGGCAGCCAGGTGCTGGCGCTGCAGGAGGCTGCCGCACAGGTGTACGCCAGCCCGGCGCTGGTGGACTACGTGCTGGCGCTGGTGCAGGCCACGCGCAGCCACGGCGGCTTTGCCGCGGGGCTGTCGCCGCGCGCGGGGCTGGCGCTGCTGGCCTGCGCGCGCGCCTGGGCCCTGCTGGCGCAGCGCAACATGGTGCTGCCGGAAGATGTGCAGGCGGTCTTCACCGCGGTGGCCGCGCACCGGCTGCTGCCCGCCGGCGCGGGCGGCCATGCGGCCGTTGCCGGCGAGCTGGCCGCGCTGCAGGCCGGCGTGGCCATTCCCTGAAGGCCATGACGGCGCGCAAGAGCGTGCTCCGCGGCGCGCCGGCCATGGCTCAGCGCCGCACGGCGGGCCGGCGCCCGACCGGCGGAACCGGCGGCACGCTGCTGCTGGATCGCCGCCACCTCTATATCCTGCCCACCCGCGGCGGCCTCGGCTTTGCGGTCGTGCTGGCGGCGATGCTGCTGACTTCGCTGAACTACAACATCAGCCTGGGCTTTGCGCTGACCTTCCTGCTGGCCGGCATCGGCATGGCCTGCATGTGGCTGGCCTACCGCAACCTGCTCGACCTCGCCGTGGCCGCGGGCCCGGCGGCGCCGGCCCATGCCGGGCAGGATGCCGTGTTCCAGCTGCGCATCGACAACCGCGATGCCGACGCGCGCATCGGCATCGAGGCGCACGTGCCGACGCTGCCGAACGTGGCAACCGCCATGCTGACGCTCGATGACAATGCCAGCGGCATGCTCGCCCTGTACGTGCCAACGGCGCGCCGGGGCCGGCTGGTGCTGCCGCGCGTGGCAATCGCCAGCCGCTTTCCGTTCGGGCTGTTCCGGGTCTGGAGCTATGCAGACCTGGACATGTCGACGCTGGTCTATCCCGCCCCGGAGCCCGATGCCCCGCCACCGCCTGCCGCATACCGGCCCGACGTTGGCGACGCCGTGCACACCACCGCCAGCGCGGCAAGCAGCGACGACGGCATCGACCAGCTGCGCCGCTACCGCAGCGGCGACCCGCTGCACCGCATCGCCTGGAAGCACAGCGCGCGCACCGGCCGCTGGCTCAGCCGTGCCGGCGATCCGCCGCAGCAGCCGGCCCGCTGGCTGGACTGGCACGCACTCCCGGCCAGCATGGAAGCGGAAGCGCGGCTGTCGCGCCTGTGTGCGTGGCTGCTGGCCGCCGGTGACGATGCCGAGATCGGCCTGCGCCTGCCCGGCGTTGAACTGCCGCCGGCGCGCGGCGCCAGCCACCGGCGCGCCTGCCTGGAAGCGCTGGCGTTATGGCCGCAACGGCCCGCGGCCTGCCGTGCCGGAGACCGGGTGTGAAACCCGTCGCGCGACCGCTGCAGCATGACGACCATGGACTGCTGCTGGGCCAGCTGGCGCTGGTGCTGGCGCCGCAGGCGCGCACGCTGCCGGTGGCGGTCAGCCTGCTGCTGGTGCTGCTGCTGGGCTGGCGCTGGCTGCTGTGGCGGCGGCGGGCGCCGCTGCCTTCGCGCTGGATGCTCGGCATCACCGCGGTGATGGTGCTGCTGGTGGCCAGCGCGCTGGTGTGGCAGGACGGCGGCGGCATGGGGCGCGAGCTCGCGGTGGCGCTGCTGGGCGCCTTTGTCATCCTCAAGCTGCTGGAATGCCGCGCGCTGTCGGACGCGACGCTGGTCACGCAGCTGTCGTTCTACCTGCTGCTGACGCTGTACCTGTCCGACCAGCCGTTCTGGCTGGCGCTGTACAGCCTGGCAATCGGCGCCTGGGTGCTGCGCAACTGGCTGCTGCTGCACCACCCCGAGGCGCGCAGCCGGCTGGCGATCTGGCCGCTGCTGGGACGCATGGCGCTGCTGGGCCTGCCGTGGGCGCTGGCGCTGTTCGTGCTGTTCCCGCGGCTGGAGCACCCGCTGTGGCAACTGCCGCAATCGGCGCCGCGCGGCACCACCGGCATCAGCGACACCATGCGGCCGGGCAGCGTCGGGCAGCTGATCCGTTCGCCGGAAGTCGCCCTGCGTGCCGAGGTCGCCGGCCCGCCACTGCCCGCCGCAGCGCTGTACTGGCGTGCGCTGGTGCTGTGGGAATACGACGGCACCACGTGGCACCCGTCGCGACAGCGCCGGCACCAGCTGGCGCCCGCGCCCGCCGCCGGCAACACGGAAGGCATCGACATCAGCATCACGCTCGAGCCCAGCCAGCAGCGCTGGCTGTTCGCGCTGGACCGCGGCCAGGCGCTGTCCGCCGGCGTGGACGCCGCCGCCACCCCCGACGGCGAATTCATGGTGCGCCGGCCGGTGGACCAGCGCATCCGCTACCGCACGCATTCCACGCTGTCCCCCGCGCCCGAAGCGCTGACAGCCGCCACGCGCCGGCTGGCCCTGAGCCTGCCCGACGGCAATCCGCGCGCCCGCGCGCTGGCCGCCCAATGGGCCGACCGCTATGCCGATCCCGCCGCGCGCGTGCAGGCCGCGCTGCGGCTGTTCGCGGCGGCGCCCTTCGCCTATACGCTGAGCCCGCCGCCGCTGGGCAGCGAACAGGTCGACAGCTTTGTGTTCGACACCCGGCGCGGCTTCTGCGAGCACTACGCCAGCAGCTTCGTCTTCCTGATGCGCGCTGCCGGCGTGCCCGCGCGCGTGGTCACGGGGTATCAGGGTGGCGAGTACAACCCCATCGGCAACCACTACGTGGTGCGCCAGTCCGATGCGCATGCCTGGGCCGAGGTCTGGCTGGACGGCCGCGGCTGGGTGCGCGTGGACCCGACCGGCGCCGTCGCGCCGAGCCGCATCGAGCAGGGACTGGACGCGGTGGTGGGCAGCGAAGCCGCCGACTGGCGGCCGTCGCAGCAACCGGCATGGCTGAAGGACCTGCGCTGGGCCTATGAAGGCGTCGTCTACACCTGGCAGCGCTGGGTGCTGCAGTACGACCATGCGCAGCAGCAGCGGCTGCTGCTGGCACTCGGCACCGGCGTGGGCGCCGGGCAGTTGCTGGCCGGCGTGCTGGGCGCACTGTGCCTGCTGGCACTGGTGCCGCTGTGGCGCCGCCGCGGGCCGGCAGACCCGGTCGATGCGGCCTATGCCCGCTTCTGCGCCCTGCTGGCCCGCCACGGCTGCGAGCGCGCCCAGGCCGAAGGACCGCAAGACTTCGCCGCGCGCGCCAGCGCACGGCTGCCGCGCGCGGCCGACGCGATCGCTGCCGTCAGCGCCGCCTATGTCGGCTTGCGCTACGGCAACCTGCCGGCCGCGCGCCATGCGCAGGCGCTGGCAGCGATGCGGGCAGGCATTCGCCAGATCGCCGCGGCGTTGCGGCATTAGGCTCCCCGCCAGTCAGAACGGCAGGCACGCCCTGACGGAATTAGCTTCGTTTGATATAATTACATCTGTAACTATATCGAATGTAACCGGTCCGCCGCTCGCGTGGATCGCAACGCCTCCCGCCATGTCTTTCGAACAACGCATCGACCGCTTCTGCGCCAGCCATCCCGAGGCCCCGCGCGACCTGATCCTGGCCTCCAGGCTGCTGCTGCGCACCGCGCGCCTGCTGCGCGGCCATATCGACCGGGCGCTGGCCCCGTTTGAACTGGACATGAGCCAGTACCTGCTCCTGAGCATGCTTGCCGTCGACGAAAACCAGCCCAGCATGCCGTCCGAGCTGGGCACCACGCTTGACGCCACGCGCACGCAGATGACGCGGCTGCTGGACGGCCTGGAAGCGCGCGGGCTGCTGCGCCGGCGGGCGTCGGCCAGCGACCGGCGCAGCCTGGAGCTGACCCTGACCGCGGCCGGCCGCCGGCTGCTGGAGCGCGCCGCGCCGGCGGTGCATGCCGCCTACGGCGAGGCCTGGGCGCCGCTCGGCGCGGGCGGCCTGGCCGGCGCCACGCGTGCACTGACCCAATTGCACCAGACCCTGGAGGGGCTCCAGCCATGAATCCCGGCTCACCCTGGCAGCCGCTGTGGCGATTGCGCGTCAGCATGCGGTGGCTGCGCTGGCTGAGCCACCGGCAGCGCCAGACCCTGCTGATGATGCTGCTGGCGCTGGCCACCGGCGTGGAGTTCCTCGAGAACATCATGTTCGTGTTTGCCTCCAGCCATATCGTCGGCGGCCTCGACGCCGACCCGCGCAGCTTCGCGCTGGTGCAGGCGGCCTACGCGGTGGGCAGCATGCTGATGATCCTGAAGCAGCAATGGCTGTCGCGCCGGTTCGGCTACCGCTACTACCTGACCGGGGCGCTGCTGCTGTTCATGGCGGGCACAGTCGTGGCCGCGACCAGCCACGCGCTGCCGCAGATGGTGGTGGCGCGCTTTATCCAGGGCGTGGGCGGCGGCGCGCTGTTCACCAGCTGCCGCATCCTGGTCAACGTGCTGTTCGGGCCGACGGCGCGCCCGCGCGCCACCAGCATTTTCATGATCGGCATCTTCTCGGCGTCGGCGCTGGGTCCGGCCTTCGCCGCCGAGCTGATCGACCATGGCGTATGGCAGGACGTGTTCTACGGCGTGCTGCCGTTCGCCGCGCTGGCCACGCTGGGTGCCTGGCTGCTGCTGCCGGATGCGGAGCCGCGCGCCGATACCAGCGGCCCCGCGCTCGGGCCGCTGCTGCTGTTCGGCGCCGCCATCGTGACCTTGCAGGCGGCGCTGGCCGAGGCGCGCTTCGACGTGTTCTCGCACCCGCTGCGGCTCGCGCTGGTGGCTGCCGCGGGCCTGGCGCTGCTGGCCATGTTCCTGTGGCACCAGTGGCACCACAGCGATCCGGTGCTGCACCTGCGCGCACTGCGCCAGCCGGTGTACCTGACCGGCCTGGCGATGTACTTCGTCTACTACATGATCAGCAACCTGAGCGGCTATCTGTTCCCGATCTACGCCGAGCAGGCGCTGAAGATCCCGCTGGCCACCACCGGCTGGCTCAACACCTTTGCCGCGCTGGTCAGCCTGGCCGGCATCTTCGTCTACCTGCAGGTGGCGCCGCGCCTGACGCGCAAGAAGCCGCTGATGGTCGCCGGCCTGGTGCTGATGGCCGCCACGGCATGGTGGTTCTCGCAGATGCCGCCCGACGCCGGCCCGCCCGCGCTGGCATGGGGGCTGGTCGGCAAGGGGCTGTTCGGCGTGCTGGTGATCATCCCCATTGCCGGGCTGACGTTCCGGGCGCTGAGTCCCGATGAATTCGCCCATGGCTACCGCAGCAAGAACCTGATGCGGCAGGTCGCCAGCTCCTTTGCCTCGGCGCTGGGTGCGGTGCTGCTGCAGAACCGCCAGTTCGCGGTGCACGACAGCCTGCTGCACGCGGTGGGCCAGCGCCCCGCCGAGACCGAGCACTGGATGGCTGCCATGCAGGCGGCATTGGCCGCGCGCGGCTTCGATGCGGCGCAGGCCCACCTGGGCGCGCTCACACAACTGAAAGGGCTGATCGAGCAGCAAGCCAGGCTGATTGCCTGCGAGGATATCTATCGGCTGATTGCGGCGCTGGCGCTGGGTGCGGCGGCGTACATGCTGCTGCAGCGGCGGCTGGCGTGAAGCCCGCGCGAGCGGCTATGCGCAAGCCGTGCGACGACTGGAACTACTGCGGGACAGACGCGGAATTCGGGGAGAAGCGAAGGCACCGCGCACGAGGCGATGGCGCGGACGGGTCGCAGTGCCGGCGGACGCGGCACCGGCGAAGTACCTGCTCAGAACAGCGACAGCTGGCGCATGCCGAAACCGATGGTCTCTTCCACGCGCGCACGGGCGTGGGCCAGCGAGCCTTCTGCGCCAGAGTAATTGCCGGCGGCCCAGTGGTAGACCACGGGGATGTCGCCGCGCTCGGACAGGCGCACTTCGCCAAGCTTGTCGCCGCGTTCGTTGCGGTAGAAGTGTGAGCGGTAGCCGCGCTCCCAGTGGGGGGCGACAACCTTCTTGCGCCGCCGGGGCTTCGGCGCGGAGCCGGCGGTGGACGTCGTGGACGTCAGTCGCCGCGCTCTATCGGTACCCGGCGTGATGGCGCGGGTGAAATCCAACTGCATAGACTTCCTCTTTGTCGATTCAGCAGAACCAGGGTCGGCGGGGGCTGCCGCCGCATGCTTCGTGCATCGCAGTCGAGATAATACCTGCTGGCGCGCTTTCTGTAAGCAGTTCGTTGCGCTGAATCCCGCCTCCGGCAAGGCTTAGCGGGCCGTATACCCTCTTCGTATACGTCTCGGTATACGTCGGGGTATACGGCCCGCGCGGGCAGCAAAGCCTTGCCAGTTAACGGCTTGCGGGCAGTCTGGCGTGCCCGCGGCAATCAGCCCAGGTCGAGCGGAATGAAGATGCGCGCATCGTCGCGCTGCACCAGCAGTGCCACCTGCTTGCCCGATTTCGATACCAGCGACCTGAGCTGCTCGGCCGAGCTGATGGGCGTGCCGTTGAGCGACAGGATCACGTCGCCCGGCTGGATGCCGACGCGCGCGGCGGGACCGGCCACGTCCTCGACCACCAGGCCGCCGTCGATGCCGCTGTCACGCTTCTCCGCCGGCGTGAGCGGGCGCACCGCCAGCCCCAGCCGGCCACCGGCCTCGCTGCCGCCGCCCTTCTGTGCGACGGCCCGGTCCTTGGCCGTGCCCACCGTCACCGACAGCGTCATCGGCTGGCCCTTGCGGATGATCTTCAGCGAGGTCTGCGTGCCCGGCTTGATATCGGCCACGTGCTCGGGCAAGTCGCCCGAATGGTCGATCACGTCATTGTCCAGCTGCACGATGACGTCGCCGGGCTTCAGGCCAGCGCGCGCGGCCGGGCTGTCGGGCTCGACCGAGTTGACCAGCGCACCGGTGGGCTTGGGCAGCCCGAACGATTGCGCCAGCGCCTGGTTCACCTCCTGCACGCTGATGCCGAGGCGCCCGCGCGTGACCTTGCCATGCGCCACCAGTTGCTGCTGCACCTTGGTGGCCACGTCGATCGGGATCGCGAACGAGAGGCCCTGGTAGCCGCCGGTCTGGCTGTAGATCTGCGCGTTGATGCCGACCACCTCGCCGCGCTGGTTGAACAGCGGCCCGCCCGAGTTGCCGGGATTGACGGCAACATCGGTCTGGATGAACGGCACATAGGTATCGTCCGGCAGCGAGCGCGACTTGGCGCTGACGATGCCCGCGGTCACGGTGTTCTCGAAGCCGTAGGGAGAACCGATCGCCAGCACCGGCTCGCCCACGCGCACCCGCGAAGGATCGCCCAGGCGCACGGTCGGCAGGTTCCTGGCGTCGATGCGGATTACGGCCACGTCGGTCTGCGGATCGCTGCCGAGCACCTTGGCCTTGAACTCGCGGCGGTCGGTCAGCTTGACGGTGACCTCCTGAGCGCCGTCGACGACGTGCGCATTGGTCAGGATCAGCCCGTCCGGGCTCACGATAAAGCCCGAGCCCAGTCCGCGCACCAGTTGCTGCTGGCCACCCTGCGGACCCTGGAACTGCGGCCCGAAACGCTTGAAGAACTGGAACAGCGGATCGTCCGGATCGATGCCCGGCGGCATCTGCGCCGCGGTGCGCTGGGCGCGCGCGGTGACGCTGATATTGACTACGGCAGGCCCGTACTGTGCCACGATGCCGGAGAAATCCGTCGGCGTGGCCACGGCGGCCGCCGGCTGCACCGGCGCGACGGCTGGCGCAGGTGCCGCGTACCCCGGCGTGATGACTTCCTTCTGCAGATAGGCATAGCCGCCACCAAGGGCGGCAAGGGCCGCGATACCAACGGCCGTGCGAGCAATGGTCTGGCGCATCATGTGTGGTTCCTTTCCTTGTGCATCAGGCGTCGGCACTTTGCGACGCGACACGGTCATGCTAGCGACCCAGACTTAAAACAGACTTAAGAATCAGCACTGGCCATGCACCGGCGTATCGAGCACATTTCGGAAAAGTGTAAATTTACCTTGCACACAATTTAATTGTGTCTAATATATCGCCATGGAACGCGACAACGACCCCTCCCCAGACTGGCTGCTGCTGGATCGCCAACTGTGCTTTGCGCTGTATTCGAGCTCACTGGCCATGACCAAGTTGTACAAGCCGCTCTTAAGTGAGCTTGGACTTACTTATCCGCAATATCTGGTGATGCTGGTGTTGTGGGAGACGGAAACGCTGACGGTCTCGGAACTCGGCGCCCGGCTGGCGCTGGACTCGGGGACGCTGACGCCGCTGTTGAAGCGGCTGGAGGCGGCGCGGCTGGTCACGCGCAGACGTGACGCAGCCGACGAACGGCGGGTGCTGGTCAGCCTGACCGACTCCGGCCGCGCGTTGCGCCAGCGTGCTGAGCATATTCCTGAACAGATGTTGTGCGCCACGCAGTGCCCGGTCGAAGAGATCCAGGCCCTGACGCAGCGCCTGCATGCACTGCGGTCGTCGCTTGAACAAGCGCGGACCGATTCCAGCCTGCCGGACTGACGGCAAGCATTGATACGCCCTCTCGGGCAACAAACCGGAGCCTTAGATGAAACTCGAAAAAGTCGTTTATACCGCCCATGCCACCGCCACCGGCGGCCGTGACGGCCGTGCCACCACGTCCGATGGCCAGCTCGACGCCAAACTGGCCGTGCCCAAGGAAATGGGTGGCGCCGGCAACGGCCTGAATCCGGAACAGCTCTTTGCAGCCGGCTATTCGGCCTGCTTCCTGGGCGCCATGCGCTACGTGGCCGGCCAGCAGAAGATCACCGTGCCCGCAGATGCCACCATCGAGGGCGCGGTCGGCATCGGCCCGATCCCGCAAGGCTTCGGCATCCAGGTCGAACTGAAGATCTCGCTGCCGGGCTTCGAGCGCGAGGCTGCCGAAAAGCTGGTCGAACAGGCGCATCAGGTGTGCCCGTACTCGAACGCAACGCGCGGCAATATCGACGTGACGCTGACTGTGGTCTGATTCTGCAGGCATGGAAAAGGCCGGTATCGCGAAGGCGATACCGGCCTTTTGTTTGGTCGCCCTGCCGGCTACTGATCCGGCTCGGCTGCTGGCAGTTGTGCGCAAAATGCGCGCTTCTGCGTCGAACTCAAGCGCTTGATCTCGATTTCCGCCTTCAACGCTTCGGATTTCGTCTCGAAGCGCAATTGGCCCAGGACGCGTATGGGCTTGCGCGATCGCGTGTATTTGGCGCCTTTTCCGGACAGATGCTCGGCGAAGCGGCGGGCAACATCGGTCGTGATTCCGGTGTAGATGGAATCACCGGTGCATTCGAGCAGATAGAGATACCAGGCGCTGTCAGCCGACATGGATGGGTAATGGGGGATTCAGCGGTAATGGTATTACGCCGGAGCGGCGGCGGCGAGCCATTGCATTTTCGCCGCGCCAAAGCAAAAACCCCCAGCCTTTTGGGCTGGGGGTTCTGCGGAATAAGAGCCTGGCGATGACCTACTTTCACACGGGTATCCGCACTATCATCGGCGCGGAGCTGTTTCACGGACCTGTT
>NZ_JBWKQZ010000027.1:0-126466 GCF_059419025.1 Cupriavidus sp. GW821-FHT07C08 | reverse complement strand
ACACCATCGAAGAACTGGGCTGGAAGCCCGGGATCAGCATGGAAGCGGCGCTGCGCCGCATCTTCGAGGCGTATCGCGGCAAGGTGGTCGAGGCCCGCACGCTGGTCGATTCGGCCAACTGAGCGCGCAACGCAGATGGCACGCATTGCCCTGAAGGTCGACGTCGACACGCTGCGCGGCACGCGCGAAGGCGTGCCGAAGCTGCTGTCGATGCTGGCGGCTGCGCAGGCGCAGGCCACCTTCCTGTTCAGCCTCGGTCCCGACCATACCGGCTGGGCGCTGCGGCGCGTATTCCGGCCCGGCTTCCTGACAAAGGTGTCGCGCACCTCGGTGGTGTCCAACTATGGCCTGCGCACGCTGATGTACGGCGTGCTGCTGCCGGGGCCGGACATCGGCCGCAAGGGCGCCGCCGAGATGCGCGCGGCGCGCGCGGCCGGCCATGAGTGCGGCATCCACACCTGGGACCACGTCTACTGGCAGGACAACGTGCGCGAGCGCGATGCTGCCTGGACGCGCCGGCAGATGCAGCAGGCGTTCGCGCGCTACCGCGAGATCTTCGGCGAAGCGCCGGCCACGCACGGCGCGGCAGGCTGGCAGATGAATGAGGATGCGTTCCGCCAGATCGATGACTGGGGCATGGCCTATGCGTCCGACGGACGCGGCACCGCGCCCTATATCCCGACCATCGACGGCGTGCCCTGCCGGCACGTGCAGATGCCGACCACGCTGCCGACGCTGGATGAACTGATCGGCACCGACGACCTGACCGAAGATAACGTCCACACCGCGCTGCTGAAGCTGACCGAAGGCACGCGCGACCATGTCTTCACGCTGCATACCGAGCTGGAAGGCGGTAAGCTGGCGCCGGTGTTCGAGCGGCTGCTGGCGGGATGGCGTGCGCAGGGGCACGAGCTGGTGTCGATGGCGACGTGGTATCGCGGGCTGGACCGGCAGGGATTGCCGGAACTGCCGGTAACGTGGGGAGAGATCCCGGGGCGCAGTGGCGAGTTGATCGTGCAGCCGCAGGGCTGACCGCGTTACTTCTCGTTTGCTGATTGTTTGCCCCCTCTCCCGCTTGCGGGAGAGGGGGGCAAACAGAGCGGGTTTTCGAGGCGCAGTAGCCTAACCTAGGCCCGCCGCTCCGCCCCCACCCGCAGCCCGTTGAACACCACCAGCAGGCTCGCGCCCATATCGGCGAACACCGCCATCCACATCGTCCCCATCCCCAGCACCGTCAGCACCAGGAACACGGCCTTGATACCGAGCGCCAGCGCGATGTTCTGCGTGAGGATGCTTGCGGTGCGACGCGACAGGCGCACAAAGGCCGGGATCTTGCGCAGGTCATCGTCCATCAGCGCCACGTCGGCCGTCTCGATAGCGGTGTCGGTGCCGGCTGCGCCCATGGCGAAGCCGATGTCGGCACGCGCCAGCGCCGGTGCGTCGTTGATGCCGTCGCCCACCATGCCGATGCGGCCGCCGCGCGCGTGGGCGGCGCCGGCAAGCGCCGCGATGCCGTCGGCCTTGTCCTGCGGCAACTGGTTGCCGCGCGCTTCATCGATGCCGACCTGCGCGGCAATGGCTTGCGCCGTGTGCGGATTGTCGCCCGACAGCATCAGTGTCCTGACGCCCAGTTCATGCAGCTCGGCTATCGCCTGCCGGCTGGTGTCGCGCACGGTATCCGCCACCGCGAACAGCGCCAGCGCCGTGGCGGCGCCGTGGCCGTCGACGCGCGCCAGCAGCACCACGGTCTTGCCCTCGCGCTCCAGCGCTTCGAGCCGCGCCTCCAGCGCCGGCGAGCACGCGCCCATCTCATGCACCAGGCGGTGGTTGCCCAGGCAGTACGCCACGCCCTGCACCTTGCCGCGCGTGCCGCGCCCCGCCAGCGCCTCGAAGTCGTCCACCGGCAGCGTGCCGATCCCGTCGGCCGCAGCCGCCGTGGCTACCGCGCGCGAAACCGGGTGGTCCGAGCGCGCCGCCAGGCTGGCAGCAATGGCGCGTGCCTGCGGCGCGTCCTCGGCCAGCAGCGCGTGGTCGGTCTGCGCGGGCTTGCCGTGCGTGATCGTGCCGGTCTTGTCCAGCGCCACCCAGGCCAGGTGCCGGCCCTGCTCCAGGTACACCCCGCCCTTGACCAGGATGCCGCGGCGCGCGGCCGCGGCCAGCCCGCTGACGATGGTCACCGGTGTGGAGATCACCAGCGCGCAGGGGCAGGCGATCACCAGCAGCACCAGCGCCTTGTAGATCCAGTCGACCCAGGCGCCGCCCATGGCCAGCGGCGGCACCACCGCGACCGCCAGCGCAATCGCGAACACCGTGGGCGTGTAGATGCGCGCGAACTGGTCGACAAAGCGCTGCGTGGGCGCACGGCTGCCCTGCGCGGCCTCGACCGCGTGGATGATGCGGGCCAGCGTGGAATCGCTGGCGGGCGCCGTCACGGTGTACTCCAGCTCGCCGGACTGGTTGATCGAGCCGGCGAACAGCACATCGCCCTCGGCCTTGTCGACCGGCACGCTTTCGCCGGTGATGGGCGCCTGGTCCAGCGCCGACTGGCCGCGCACGACCTTGCCGTCAAGCGCGACGCGCTCGCCCGGCCGCAGCCGCACCAGGGCGCCAACGGCAACGCCGGCGGCGGGCACGGTGTCCCAGCTGCCATCGGCGAGACGCACCGTGGCCTGTTCCGGCGCCATCGCCATCAAGCCGCGGATCGCATTGCGCGCCCGGTCCAGCGAGGCCGCCTCGATGCGCTCGGCCAGCGCGAACAGCACCATCACCATGGCCGCTTCCGGCCACTGGCGCAGCAGCAGTGCGCCGGTGACGGCAATGCTCATCAGGGCATTGATGTTCAGGTTGCCATTGCGCAACGCGATCCAGCCCTTGCGGTAGGTGGTCAGCCCGCCCAGCGCCACTGCCGCCAGTGCCAGCGCGGCGGGCAGCCACGGCAAGCCCAGACCCAGCCACTCCGCCGCTTCGGCACCCAAAGCGGCCACGCCGGCAAGCGCCAGCGGCCACCAGGGCTTGCTTGCCGTGGATTGCGGCAAGACTTGCTGCGCGGCCTCGGTGCTCAGCGGCACCGGCTGCATGCCCAGGCTCTCGACCGCCCTCGCCACCGGCTCCGGCGACGGCAAGGTGTGATGCACCGTCAGCACCCGCTGGATCAGGTTGAACTCCAGCGCCGCCACGCCCGCCATGCCGCCCAGCTTGCTGCGGATCAGCGTTTCCTCGGTCGGGCAGTCCATCGCGTCAATGCGCCATGCAGCGGTCTGCGCGCCGGCGGGAATGTCGACCGATGCGGCGGGCGTCAGCGCAACCGTGGCCGAGCAGCCGCCGCCACAGCAGGCGGAAGCCGCCGGTGCTTGCCGGGCCTCGGCATGGCCATGCCCATGATGATCAAGGTCGTGGTCGTGGTGGTGATGGTCGTGATCATGCCCGCCATGCCGGTGGGCGGTGCCATCGTGCGCGTGGGCAGCGTGATCTTGAGGAAGTGCGTCCTCAGGTGACGTGCGAGCCATATCTTGTTGTTCCCGCTGGTTTAACCTGATGACATTGAAGACCCTGTAGCAACTACAGAGTCAAGCGGCATGACAACGACCGCGGCGCCATGCCGCAGCGGCGGGTCAGTGCTCGCAGTTGACCATCCAGGACATGCCGAAGCGGTCCACCAGCATGCCGAAGCCTTCGGCCCAGAAGGTCTTCTGGTACGGAACCACCACCTGGCCGCCTTCGCTCAGGCCGTCGAAAATGCGCTGGCCCTCATCCTTGCAGACCGCGCCCACCGACAGGCTGAAGCCACTGAACGCCGGGCGCTCGCCGCGCCGGCCGTCGGACGCCATCACCTGGTTTTCGCCGAACTGGATATTGGCGTGCATCACCTTGTCCTTCCAGTCATCGGGGACCTCCATGCCGGGGCTCGGCGGGGCATCCTTGTAGCGCATCGCGAACGTGACCTGCGCGCCCAGCACCTTGCCGTAGAAGGCCAAGGCCTCATCGAAACGGCCGCCAAAATCCAGATAGGGTTGCACCTGCATGTCGCTCTCCTTGTGAATGGTCGATCGGGCTGCATGGCATTGGCTGTTCGCCCGCGCGCCATTATGCGCGCGGGCCGGCCAGGTGCAAGCGCCCGGCCGGATTCAGGAGACCGCGGCGGGGACCGGGGCAGGCGGCGCGGCAGTGGCCAGTGCTTCGGCGGGAAATTGCAGCGAGAACATCGTTTCGCCTTCCAGGCTGCGCACCGTCACGCTGCCGCAATGCAGCCGCATGATGGTGTCGACGATGGCCAACCCCAGCCCGGTCGACGCCGCCGAGTTGCGGCGCGACGGATCGGCCCGGTAGAAGCGCCCGAAGATATGCGGCAGCGTCTCGGGCGGGATCGCCGGCCCGGCATTGGTCACGCGGATGCAGGTCGTGCCGCCGCCCGGCGCCGGGGCGCGCTCCACCTCGAGCTGCACCGTGCTGCCGGCCGGCGCATGGCGCAGCGCATTGTCGAGCAGGTTGGTGACCGCGCGGCGCAGCAGCGTCTGGTCGGCCTGCACCATTGCCGTACCGTTCACCGCCAGCGCGACCTCGCGGTCGGCGGCCACGGCGTCGAAGTACTCGGCCATCTTGTCCAGTTCTTCGCGCGCGTCCAGCGTGCGGATGCCCAGCGCCACCTGCGCATGGTCGGCGCGCGCCAGGAACAGCATGTTCTCGATCATGCGCGCCAGGCGCTCGTACTCTTCCAGGTTGGATTCGAGCAGCGCCTCATATTCGGACACGCCTCGGCTCTGCGCCAGCGTGACCTGGGTCTGGCCGATCAGGTTGCTGATCGGCGTGCGGAAATCATGCGCCAGGTCCGCCGAGAATTCGGACAGCCGCGAGAAGCTGTCCTGCAGCCGCGCCAGCATGTCATTGAGGGCCGCCGCCAGCTCGCGCAGCTCGGCCGGTGCGCTGCCGACGTCAAGCCGCGTGGCAAGGCGGCTGGTGGTGACCGCGGCGGCATCGGCAGCCATGCGCCGCAGCGGCCGCAGCCCGCGCCGCGCCAGCACGAAGCCCAGCCCCGCCGCCACAGCAGCGCCGCACAGCGTGGCCCACAGCACCTGGTGGCGGTATTCGCGGATCAGCGCCACGCGGTAGCCGGCATCGCGCAGCACCACGATCTCCACGGCCTTGTCGGAATCCCCCAGCTGGCCCAACGCCGCAATGCCGCGCGAGGGCACGCCATTCTTGGGGTACCAGGTCTGCAACATGCTCTTCTCTGGCTGCATGGTGGCGGGCAGCACGCGCAGCGTCGGCACGGATTCATTGCGCGGGTTGAGCGTGACCAGCGGCTCGCCCTGGCGTGAGCGCACCACCAGGATCAGCCCCTCATGGCCCATCGCGATATCGGCAAAGCGGTGGGTATCGGCGCGGATCTCGGCCTCGCTGCGCACCTCGCGCAGCAGGTGGCGCACCAGCAGCACTTCGCCGACCAGCTCGCTCTCGTCGCGCCCCTCCAGCTGCGCCGACAGCGCCCCGGACAGGTAGGCCGCGACGCTGGCAAGAATCACTGCCGTGGCCAGCCCGTACGCCAGCGCCAGCCGCGTGGTGAGCGAAGACGTCAGCCGCATCATGCGTCCTGGCCCCGGTCCTCGCTGTCGTCCAGCACGTAGCCCATGCCGCGCCGCGTGTGGATCAGCTTGTGCGGGAAGGGATCGTCGACCTTGGCACGCAGGCGCCGGATCGAGACGTCGACCACATTGGTATTGCTGTCGAAATTGACGTCCCACACCTGCGAGGCGATCAGCGAACGCGACAGCACCTCGCCGCGCCGGCGCGCCAGAAGGTACAGCAGCGCGAACTCCTTGGAAGTCAGGTCGATCTTCTGGCCGGCGCGCACCACGCGGCGGCGGATGGCGTCGATCTGCAGGTCGGCCACTTCGATGAACTCGCTCTCGCGCAGCGGGCCGCGCCGCAGGATGGTGCGGATGCGCAGCACCAGCTCGGCAAAGGCAAAGGGCTTGACCATGTAGTCGTCGGCGCCGAGCTCCAGCCCCTTGAGGCGGTCCGACAGTTCGTCGCGCGCGGTCAGGAACAACACCGGGGTATCGCGCTCGCGGCGCAGCTCGCGCAGCACCTGCCAGCCATCCAGGCCGGGCAGCATCACGTCCAGCACGATCAGGTCATAAGGATGCTCGCGCGCATGGGCCAGGCCGTCCGCGCCGTCGCGCGCCAGGTCCACCACGAAGCCGGATTCGGTCAGGCCCTTGTGCAGGTAGTCGCCCGCCTTGGGTTCGTCCTCGACAATCAGGATACGCATGGTTCGATCGCTTTCCGGGCGGCACCAGCGCCGCCATGGCGTAACGCTAGCCGAGGATGACCGCCAATGGGCAAAGATTTCAGAAATGTCATCGCCATGCCAGGGTAATGCAGGCGGAAACCCCGGTAAAATGCGCGATCACTACCGGCGTCATGCCGGTTTGCGCCACCGTTGCCCCCATTCTGCCCGCCCCCCGCCGATGAAACGCCTGCCGAATTCCCTGCTGCTGTCCCTCGCCATGCTTGCGCTGCCCGTCTCCGGTGCGGCGGCGGCAGTGGCCACGGTGTGCAGCGCGGGACAGGCAGCCGGGCTGTCGCTGCCGGAACGGCACGCGGCCGCAAAAATGGAGGCGGAAGCGGCGCTGGACGGCACCGGCCCGGGCACCTGCCGCGGCAGCGCGGTCCAGGTGATGGCAGAGCCTTCCGGCAGCGGCCATCCACTGCAGCTGCACGATGCCGATGCGCCGCAAGCGACGGACCAGGGCGCCACGGCGCTGGAGACGCAGCCATCGGCCGCGTCCGGCGTGCTGCGCGAACTGCCTGCGGAGGTGCTGGTGCATTGGGCGCACGCGGCGCCAATGGCCACGCCGGGTGCATTGATCGACATCCTGCCGCTGGAACGCCTGCTGCCCGCACGTTGCTGAGCGCGTCATAGCGGGCACAGCGCCCGCATCGCTTCTTTTCTGTTTTGCGGAATTCCGTCGGCACCGGCAGGCGCGGCGAATTGTCGCGCCTGCGCCTTTTATCCGACGCGGAAGAATTCGATCGACTGCCCGGCGTTCACGGCCCGTTGCAGCCAATCCGGATACTCGCCCTGCCCGTCCCAACTCTGGCCGAGCGCATTGCGGTACAGCGGGCGTGCAGCGGCAGCCTTGGGGGCGGCCTGCGGGATATGCGGGGCCTCGGCTGGCGCGGCGTCAGGCGCCGGCTCATGCCCGGCGTCGCTGGCAACATGATCAAAGCACCCGGCGGCGACAAGATCGTCGAACGTCAGGGCATGACGGTCCATTTGCTCGCGGATCCACGCCACCGCAGCGAGTTTGGCTGAATCAGACTCGGACATGACTCTCGTGAGAGGCCCGCTGCATTTCCGCGGGCAATGAAAAACCGGCGATAGAACCGCAGGCCGGTCGGATAGCCGTGATTCTACAGCCTTTGCCGGCGCTGCTGCGTTTCCCTCACGGGCACGCGGCCAATTGCCTTGCGCTTGCCGCGCACGTGCGCTGCCGAGTGACACCAATGTCATGTGCCGGTCATGCTCGTGTGGGCACGCGCTGCCTAGACTTGCTTCACCGCCGCCCACCCCGGGCCGGCAACCTTACGGAGAAGCGACTCATGCAAGCACTCAGGCAAGTCTTTGTGGCCACCGCCCTTATCGCTGCCGTGGTCGGCACTGCGCAGGCTGCACCGCGCAACGTCGATCCGTTCAGCGACGGGGCGCACAGCGCCACCGGCCCCCGCAGCCCGTTCACCGACGGCGCCCGTAGCCTCATGGAAACCCGCAGCGCGTTCACGGACGGCGCGAACGCCGCAACCGGTCCGCGCAGCACCTTCACCGACGGCGCGCATAACCCCAACGGCCCGCGCGACAGCTTCAGCGACGGCGCCTGACGGCACCCGGCGAGGCAGCGCCTCAGCGCACCTCGCCGTAGATGCGGCGCGCATCGGCGGCGTCGGCAATCGGCCGGCCCAGCGTCAGGCCGCCCTGCACCGCCTGCGCCACCAGCGCATGGTTGCCGGGTGCGCGGCTGCCGTCGCGCAGCAGCAGGTTGTTCTCGAATCCCACCCGCACATGGCCGCCAAATGCCGCGGCCGCGGTCACGCAGGCATTCTCTTCGCGGCCGAAGGCGCAGATCGCCCACGGCAACGCGTCGCCGGACTCGCCCGCGGCCTGCAGGAACGGCAGCAGGTCGTGCGGCGACGACACCTGTCCGGCGGCATAGCGCCCCAGCACGTACAGCACCGACCATGCGCCCGGCGGCACCATGCCGCGCTCACGCATCGACTGCCAGCGCCGCACATCGCCCACGTCATACAGGATCACCTGCGTCATCACGCGCTCACGCGCCAGCCAGGCGAAGAACGCCGCCAGTTCGCGGTCCGGGATCTCCGGCACGGCCACTTCGCGCAGGCCCACCGAGACGGCTTCGGGCCGCAGCTCACGCACCATCGCCATCTGCTCCGCGGCCTGGTAGACGCCCGCGGCCTCGCTCGTGACCTGCACCAGCAACGCTTCGCCCACGGCCTGCTTCACCGCGGCCAGCGCGTCGCGGTAGGCCTGCACGTCAAGGGAGTGGCGGCCTTCGGCATCGCGCACATGCATGTGCATCATGGCCGCGCCGGCGTCCAGGCAGGCGCGCGCTTCAGCGGCCAGTGCCGCGGCGGTCAGCGGCACCGCCGGATGGTCGCTGGCGCGCTTGTAGGCGCCGTTGGGCGCCACGGTGACGATCAGCGGCGCATCGGCCAGCGGCACGCGGGCCGCGGCGACAGCGGCTTGGGAAGGGGTCTGGGTCATGGCTCGATCTCGGGCAGTTCAGGCGCGATCAGTGCCAGGCCGGCGCGCAGGAGGTTGTCATAGCGTGCGCGCTCGGCGGCAATGGTCTCGGAGGTCCAGTGGTAGAAGCCTTCGCCGCGCTTCATGCCGTGGCGGCCGTCGGCGGCGCGCTCGGACAGGCAGCGCGCCGGATGGTCGTCGTTGCAGAAGGTCGGGTACATGGTGGCGCCGGCGGCCGCGTGCACGTCGATGCCCGCGTGGTCGCGCTGCAGCACCGGCCCGGCCGCCAGGAAGCGAAAGCCGAAGCCGAAGCGCACCGCCGCATCGACATCCTCGGGCGAGGCAATGCCGCGGTCGATCAGGCTGAAGGCCTCGCGCGACAGCGCATGCTGCAGCCGGTTGGCAAGAAAGCCCGGCAGGTCCTTGCGCACCTTGACCGGCACCATCGCGCAGCGGCGCATGAAGGCGATCAGCGCGTCGGCACAGGCCTCGTCGCTGTCATCGCCCATCACCACTTCCACCAGCGGCACCAGGTGCGCCGGCATGAAGAAGTGCAGGCCCAGCAGGCGCGCACGCGAGTCGAGCCCCGCGCCGATGGCGCTGATCGGGAAGCTGGAGCTGTTGCTGGCCAGCACCGTATCGGGCCGCGCGCGCCGCACCAGCTCGGCAAAGAGCGCCTGCTTCAGGTCCAGCCGTTCCGGGATGCATTCGATCACCAGGTCCACGGTGGACCAGTCCACATCATCCAGTGCCGCGGCCACCGCCAGGCGCTCCGCGCCTTGTTCACGGCCGATCGCGGCCAGGTTGCCGCGCACGCGCCCGGGCAGGGCATCGGCGCGGCCGGCATCAGGCTCGACCACGGTGGTGCGGCACAGCGCGCGGGTCAGCACCACGGCAACATCGGCACCCATGGTGCCGCCGCCCACCACCACCGCGTGCGCGGCGCCGGGGCGGCTCAGGATGACCGGAGCGGTCAGGTTCGGCATGAGGTTCTCCCAAGAATCCAGGCAGTGTAGAGAACTTGCTTTGATTGAAGAAGTCGAATTTCTGGATAAAATGATCCAGAAATCAGATCAATAGCGTGACCCGGCCGGCACCAGACACCGCCGACCCGCTACCGCCCATGAAAATCAACCTGTCGATGCGCGACATCGAAACCATGCTGTTGCTTGGCCGCACGCTCAACTTCCGCCAGGCCGCCAGCCAGTTGCACCTGTCGCAATCCGCCCTGTCCACGCAGATCCTGCGCATCGAGGAATCCCTCGGCGTGCGCCTGTTCGACCGCACTACCCGCACCGTGCGCCTGACCGCCGCCGGCCAGGTCTTCATGCAACAGGCCGCGCTGCTGCAGGCGGCGTTCCGCGGCGCCATCGACGCCGTGACCGGCATTGCCAGCGCCGAGCGCGGCCAGGTGGCGGTGGCGGCGCTGCCCTCGCTGGCGGCGCGCATGCTGCCGCGCGTGCTGATGGCCTATCACCAGGCGCGCCCGGAAGTGGCGCTGAAGGTGTTCGATACCCTCTCCGGCCCGGCGTTCGACTTGGTGCGCGCCGGCGACGTGGATTTCGCGCTGACCGCCGCCGACCCGCAACAGGCGGACCTGCAATATGAGCCCCTGCTGTCGGACCGCTTCGTGCTGCTGATTCCGTCGGCGCACCCGCTGGCGCGCAGCCCCGGGCCGCTGCGCTGGGCCGATACCGCCAGCGCGCCGCACGTGTCGATGACGCACCCGAGCAGCGTGCGCCAGTATGCGGAATGGGCCTTCCTGCAGAACCGCATCCGCTTCCAGCCGGTGTTCGAGGCAGAGCGCCTGGCCACTATCGCGGCCATGGTCGAATGCGGCTTCGGCGTGGCCGCGCTGCCCGAGATCGCGGCCGGCACCGTGCGCCAGCCCGGCATTGTCGAGCGCCTGCTGACCGCGCCGGTGACCGAGCGCTCGATCGGGCTGGTGACCTCGCGCAACCGCAGCCTGTCGCCGGCGGCTGCCGAGCTGGCGGCGGCGGTGCGCGCGCAACTGGCGAGTCCGCCCGTGCAAGACACGGCGGACACGGAGGCCCGGTGAACTGGCGATGCTGGCTGGCCATGGCGCGCAGGCAACGCTGGCCTGGTTCCAAGCCAACCTCGTGCGCCCGCCGCTGCGCGGCGTCACGGAAAGTGGGCCCGGCACGGCACCGGGCACGCAGCCCTCAGGAAGGGTCCTTGGTACGGGTACGCGAGACCGCCGCCATGATGCCGATGCCAAGCACGATCAGGCAGGCAATACCGATATAGACGGGCGCGAGGCCAGCCGTTTCCATGCCCCAGGCAATGCCGGCAACCAGGACCAGCAGGCCGATAATGTATAGCGCGAATGACATGAGTCGGCTCCTTGCGGTGGTGCAACCTGGCTTCAATGTAGGCAGCACGCGATGCGCAAGGGATAGGACAAGGGCGGAAGCTGGCGTAGGCGGGTTCTGACCTTGTGGTGATGGGTGCGGCAGTTCGTCAAGCGACCGCCACGGATGACGCTTCACCTCTCAACGTTCGCTCTGGCTACGCCTGCACGTAGTAGCCATTCGGCGTGCAGCCTTCCCGGTCGAAGCAATGCTTGATGACGTCAAAGAAGCTTGCGTCCCTGTGCTCATGGAAACGGAACAGGGCAAAGGCGACCAGATCAGCAAGCTGAATCAGGCGAGACGCGCGCGAGTCCAGGAAAACCGGGACTTCGGCATAGTTACGTGTCTGGCCCCACGCGTGGCCGCGATGCTTGAATTCGCGTGCCAGGGTCTGGATCCGACGCTCGGTGCTGCTCTTGTCAAGGATCATTACACCTCGTTGTGCATCCTGATTCAGTCGATAAATGCGCACCAGGAATCTGTCGAACCGGCTGGATAGCTGTTCGAACGCAAGCGCGACAGGGTCTTTCCCCTTTCCTACAGCATCTTTCCTAATCACGGCGCCAAACAGCCTCACCAGCCGGCGCTGCTGGTTGGCCACGCCTGCCTCCAGGCAATCCTTGATCGCCTGCTGCCGGCGCTCCAGCGGGAATGCCTTCCAACCCTCGCGCCCTGAACGCATCGGCGAGCCGTGTAACTCAATGGCGTGAGGATTGGCTTCATCGAAACGGCGGGCAATCTTGTTCAACTCCGATTCAATCCAATGTGTTTGCCGTTCGAACACCGAAACGCCGGCCAGGACAAAATATCGCTGGGCCGGATCCGCCACGCTTCCGGACTCGTCAAGATATAGCAGGTGCAAGGATTCCCCCAAAACGAAAACAGGCCGCCCGAAGGCGACCTGTATTGGAAGGCAAGCCAGGAGAGAAAAACTCTCAACGCGCCGCATGATGGTCAGCGCAGCCCGACTCAAGGGGGAGATTAGGGTCCACGATGGAGGCTGTCAACGCTCCCGATGCCAGGTATCACAATCTGTGACAGTCTCAACGCAATAGGTTAACGCCCCCGGCTTTACCAGCACCATCCGTTGCCCCCTTCACCCCTCCACCAGAGACGGCGTACGTGACCTGATTACCGCGCCACCTCGGAGGATCTGGCCGAGCTGCCAGGGCAGTACAACGATTTTCCTCGCCGCCGCGGATGGAATACCAATGTGATAGGTATTTTCATTTTAGCGATGCCATGGGTATATGTGCCCGAAGCGGCATCCTGTAGCGCAACATCGTGCCAGCCTCTGTATCTGTCCCCCGCCCCGGCGCCCCCGTATACTCTGAAGCCGGAGGCGGCCCAGCCGCCCCGCCGGCGCAGGACCCCGGCGTGGCATCACGCAAACGGGGCCGCGCCTCACCGATCCCAAACATACAAGCAACGGAGCAGCAGCATGCGTGTCGCATTTCTCGGACTGGGCGTCATGGGTTTCCACATGGCCGGCCACCTCGCCACCAAGGGGCACGAGGTCACCGTGTACAACCGCACCGCCGCCAAGGCGCAGGCATGGGTCGAGAAGTTCGGCGGCAAATCAGCGCCCACGCCGGCACAGGCCGTGCGCGATGCGCAGGTAGTCTGCTCCTGCGTGGGCAATGACGACGACCTGCGCGCGGTGCTGGCCGGGCATGACGGCGCCTTCTTCAGCGCGCCCAGCGGCTGCATCTTCGTGGACCACACCACCGCCAGCGCCAACGTGGCGCGCGAACTCTACGCCGCCGCGCGCGAGCACGGCCTGCACTTTGTCGACGGCCCGGTCTCCGGCGGCGAAGTCGGCGCGGAGAAAGGCATCCTGACCATCATGTGCGGCGGCGATGCCGACGCCTATGCGCGCGCCGAACCGGTCATTGCCGCCTACGCACGCGCCGTCACGCGCATCGGCGAATCCGGCGCCGGGCAACTGGCCAAGATGGTCAACCAGATCAGCATCGCCGGGCTGATCCAGGGCCTGTCCGAGGCCATCGCCTTTGGCGAGCGCGCCGGGCTGGACATGCGCCTGGTGCTGGACGTCATCAGCAAGGGCGCGGCCGGCTCATGGCAGCTCGAGAACCGCGGCCCCACCATGATCGACAATAAATTCGACTTCGGCTTCGCGGTCGACTGGATGCGCAAGGACCTGGGTCTGTGCCTGGACGAGGCGCGCCGCAACGGCGCCGGCCTGCCGGTGACGGCGCTGGTCGACCAGTTCTATGCCGACCTGCAGCAGATGGGTTGCGGCCGCGCAGACACCTCTTCGCTGATCAAGCGCCTGCGCCAGCACGCCGGGGACGCCTGACGCCACCCCTGCGCCACCTGCCGTCGTCCGATTCCTACAGCGCAATCGGCGTGTCTCGGAGAGGCCCCTGCCCGGCACGGGCCTAAGCTGGACACATGGGGCCGGTTGCCTGCAACTGGCCCGGCAACGATGCAGGAGACCATCATGTGGAAACTCGCAAGCGCGCTCCTGGTAAGTGCCAGCATGGCGCTGGCCGGCTGTACGGCGACGGGCGCGGTGGCCGGCGGCGTGGCCGGACACGAGCTGACTCACGGCAGCACCGCCGGGACCATCGGCGGCGCCGTGGTGGGCGGCGTGATTGGTCACGAACTGGGCAAGTAAGCAAACCCTGGCCCCTGAGCCCAACAAGCAGAAAGGCCGCTTCGTGCGGCCTTTCTGCTTGTTTTGCGGGATGCCGTTCAGGCTTTCGGCCGGCACGACGCACCGCCGGTCGCCCGCCGCAGCCGCTGCCACACCAGTACTGGCAGCCGCAGCACGAAGCCGGCCAGCAGCCGCAGATGCATGCCGGTCAGCAACAGGTTGTCGCGCAGATAGCGGAAATGCGATACCCCACCCTCGCGCTGGCCGAAGTAGCGCACCGGCGCATCGGCGTTGATGGGGCGCACGCCGCGCCAGCACAGGCGCACCGCTACTTCCGGATCAAAGTCGAAGCGCCGCATCCAGCGGCTCTCGCGCATGACGGCGCGCAGCGGCGCGACCGGGTAGACGCGAAAACCGTACAGGGAATCCCCGATGCCTGCCCAGAGCGTCTCGACATCCACCCAGAAGTTGGACATGCGCCGCCAGTAGACCCGCTCGCGCGGTGCGCTGGCGTCGAACACGGGCCGGCCAAGCACCATGGCGCCGGGGTTGCGCTGCGATATCGCCATGAACTGCGGAATCAGGTGTGCAGGATGCTGCCCGTCCGAATCCATCACCAGCACATGCGTAAAGCCAGCCGCGGCGGCCGCGTCGATGCCGTGCAGCACCGCGGTGCCCTTGCCCTGGTTGCGCGGCAGCACCAGTACGCGCAGCCCGGGATCGGTGGCCGCCTGCGCCAGCAGCCACTGGTCGCTGCCATCGGTGCTGCCGTCCACGACCACCCAGACCGGCGTCCAGGCGGCGCGCGCCGCGCGCAGCACTTCATGCAGGCGCACGCCGGGGTTATAGCTGGGGATCAGCACCAGGTGCGTGGCGGACGGCTCGGCGCCACCCATGGGGCAGGCGCTGCCGCCGGTCACCAGTGCGGGCCCGGGCATGGCTTGCTGCGGCATGTCGTGCTCCGGTCCTGGCTTTGGGAAAGGGCGAAAGGGTGGGTGCGGCGAGCCGGGCTAGCGCGTGCGGTGTTCCGCCAGGTAGGTGGCCAGGCTGCCCAGCGAGGCAAAGATGGTCTTGTTGTCGGGGTTGTCCGAACGCAGTTCGACCCCGTACTTGCGCGACACCAGCAGTGCGATCTCAAGGATATCGATGGAATCCAGCCCGAAGCCTTCGCCATAGAGCGGCGTGGCGGCATTGACGTCCTCCAGCCGCAGCTCGGCAATGTCGAGTTCGTCGATGATCAGGCGGGCAAGTTCGGTTTCGAGTTCGGTCATGTCGCTAGGTGGCTGGAATGCCGCTGCGGCATGGGTCCGGGCAAGGTTGTCCAGTCCGCACGGCAGGGCAACCGATGCTATCAAAAGGGGCAAATCCCAGCCAGTTGAGAGAAGTTTAGTAACAACAAAGGCGGCCCTTTTGGGAATCATCATCACGTCGGGCCGGTCTTTTGGGGTATAAAGCGTTCGCTTCACGCACCATGCGGCGCCATTTCCGGCAACGCCGTGCGCCAAGCGCCTTACGCTACACACAATATACCCTCGCAGATGCCATCGAGCCAGCAATTCGACCACTCCTCCACGCCCGCCGCGCCGGCCATGCCTTTGCGGCAGGATGCCGTGCCGCCAGGCCGGCGCCATGGCTGGATTGCCGCGGTAGCCGCCTTTGTCGCCTACGAATCCGCCCTGCACCGTGCAGCACACCAGCCGGGTGCCGAAGTCGCCGCCTTGTGGCTCGGGGCGGCGCCGTTCCTGCTGATTGGCTTCCTTGCCTGCCGCCGCGCCGGGTGGCGCTTCCCTGCACTGGCTGGCTTGCTGGCAGCCTGCGCCGCCCTGTGGATCTGGCGCTTGCCGCTGGCCACGCATTTCGGCTGGACCTATTTCCTGCAGCACGCCGGCATCAACGCCGCGCTGGGCGTGATGTTCGCGCTGAGCCTGCGCCCAGGCCACACGCCACTGTGCACGCAGATCGCGACGGCAATCCATGGCCAGCTGCCCCCCGCTCACCTGCGCTACACGCTGCGCGTGACCCAGGCCTGGACGCTGTTCTTTGCCGCGATGGTGGGTATATCGACGCTGCTGTTCGTGCTGGCGCCGGTGGCAACCTGGTCCAGCTTCGCCAATCTGGCCACGCCACTGCTGATCGCGCTGATGTTCGTGGGCGAGGCCGTGTGCCGCCGCATCGCTTTCCCGGACATGGCCCACGGCGGCCTGCTGGACGCGGTGCATGGCTATCGCGCAGTCATGGCTGCCCGTGCGGGCCGGCCCGGTTTGCCGCGCTGACGCGCCGCGCCCCGGCCCCTACACTGGCAACAGGCAAAGGCTCCGCCCCATGACCACGCTCCCCATCGTCGCGCATGCCTCGCCCGAAGACATCATCGCCTGGGCGCACGGGCGGCCTGTCAGCGTGCGCCAGTTCCTGGCCGATGCGTCCAGCCTGGCCACCGCGCTGCCGGCAGGCGGGCACGTATTCAACGCCTGCACCGACCGCTACCGCTTTACCGTCGGCCTGTGCGCCGCGCTGCTGGCGGGCAAGGCAACCCTGCTGCCGCCGTCCCATACGCCGGAGATGGTGCGCCAGCTGGCCGACTTTGCCCCGGACGCCTTCTGCCTGCATGACCAGCCAGATACGGCGTGCGCCATGCCGGCGTTCCACTATCACGACGGCCTGCGCGGCGCCGCCACGGACGGGCCGTTCGAGATCCCGCAGATTGCCGCGACCCAGGTCATGGCGTACGTGTTCACGTCAGGCTCGACCGGCACGCCGGTGCCGCACCGCAAGACCTGGGGCGCGATGGCCCGGTGCGCGCATGCCGCGGCACAGCGGCTCGGCCTGCTGGACGGGCGTGCCTGGACCGTGGTGGGCACGGTGCCGCCGCAGCATATGTTCGGGCTGGAAGCCACGGTCATGCTGGTGCTGCAGGGCCGCGCGGCACTGGTGGCGGCCCCGGCCTTCTATCCGGCCGACGTGCGCGATGCCCTCGCCTCGGTGCCGGCGCCGCGTGCGCTGGTCAGCTCGCCCGTGCACCTGCGCACGCTGGTGCAGTCGGGCATGGCGATGCCGCCGGCAGACCTGGTGCTGTGCGCGACCGCCCCGCTTGGCCGCCAGCTGGCAGGCGAGACCGAGACCCTGTTCGGCGCTCCGCTGTGCGAGATCTACGGCAGCACCGAGACCGGCCAGGTCGCCACGCGCCGCACCGCGCAGACCGATGCCTGGACACTGGTGCCTGGCGTGCGGCTGGAGGCACGCCAGGGCAACGGCGGCGACACCGAGACCTGGGCCGAAGGCGGCCATATCGAACAGCCGGTGTCGCTGGGCGACGCCATCGCACCGCTGGATGCCGGCCACTTCCTGCTCCATGGCCGCAAGGCTGACATGCTGAATATCGCCGGCAAGCGCACCTCGCTGGCTTACCTGAACCACCAGCTCACGGCCATCGATGGCGTGCGCGACGGCGCGTTCTTCATGCCCGATGATGCGCACGAAGGCGACACGCATGGCCACGTGGTGCGGCTGGTGGCGGTGGCGGTGGCGCCAGGCGTCGCCCCGGCGCAGCTCCAGCAGGCGCTGCGCGCGCGCATCGACCCGGCCTTCCTGCCACGCCCGCTGCTCTTTGCCGACAGCCTGCCGCGCAATGCCGCCGGCAAGCTGCCGCGCGAAGCCCTGGCGGCGCTGGTCGCAAGACTTGCCGGGGCGCACCACGGCGAGAGCGTGGCAAGGCCCGGCTTTGTCATCGACGCCGATCACCCGGCCATCGCCGGCCACTTCCCCGGCCATCCGATCGTGCCGGGGGTGGTGCTGCTGGACCACGCGGTGCTGGCACTCGGCGCGGCGCTGGGCCGCCGCCTTGCCGTCACGCAGGCCGGCGCCATCAAGTTCCTGAGCCCGGTGACCCCGGGCGAGCGCGTGGAGATCCTCCACCAGGCCGACGCAGCGGCCGACGGCGGCGAGAGTATCCGCTTCACGCTGCGCAGCGCCGGACGCGATGTCGCCAGCGGCACGCTGCAGGTGCGCGGCGCCGCGCCGCAAGCGGGGGCATCGGCATGCTGAGCTGGCTGTGGAAGCGGCAGCCGCCGCTGGAATCCGAATGGTCGCGCCGCGAGGAGCGCGGCAGCATCACGCTGCTGCGCGTCATGACGTGGATCTCGCTGGCACTCGGCCGCCCCGTCGGGCGCGTGGTGCTGCGGGGGATTGCGGCGTACTTCATGCTGTTCGCGCCGGCGGCACGCCATGCCTCGCGCGCCTACATGGACCGCGCCCTCGGGCGCGAGGCCAACTGGGTCGATGGCTACCGGCATGTGTTCACCTTCGCCTCGACCATCCATGACCGCATCTACCTGCTCAACGGACGCTTCGACCTGTTCGATATCCGCCTGCACGGAGAGGCGCAGTTGGAAGCCGCGATGGCGCGCGGCCGCGGCGCAATCCTGCTGGGTGCGCACCTGGGCAGCTTCGAGGTGGTGCGCGCGCTAGGGCGGCGACACCCGGAGATGGAAGTCGCGATCACCATGTACGAGGAAAACGCGCACAAGCTCAACGACGTGCTGCAGTCGATCAACCCGGCGATGCGCCAGGACGTGATCGCGCTGGGCCGCTTCGACACCATGCTGCGGGTGCGCGACTACCTGGACCGCGGCTACATGATCGGCATGCTGGCCGACCGCACGCTGTCGCAGCGCGCCACCGACCCGGTACAGCAGTGCAGCTTCCTCGGCACGCCCACGGGCCTTCCGACCGGCCCGCTGCGCATGGCGGCGATGCTGCGCCGGCCGGTGTTCTTCATCACCGGCCTGTACCGCGGCGGCAACCGCTACGATGTGCACTTCGTGCCGCTGGCGGACTTCACCGACACCGCGCGCGGCCAGCGCGAGGCAGCCGTGCAGGCCGCGCTGGCGGAATACGTGCGCCTGCTGGAGCAGTTCTGCCGCAGCGCCCCATACAACTGGTTCAACTTCTACGATTTCTGGCACGCCGGCCCGCCGCTGTCTGAACAGCCGCCGCCGGGCAACGAGCCATGACCCGCGAGCCCTGAGCAGCCCCTGATGCCCCTTTCCAGACGCCCTTTCCGCTTCCTGATGTCGATGCTGCTGGCCGGCGCCATGCTTGCGTTGGCCACACCGTCCGGTGCCGCCACGTTTGGCGTCGACCAGCTGATGTCCACCCTGGCGCAACGCAAGTCGGGGCGCGTGCTGTTCACCGAGACCAAGTACATGGCGATAGTCGACAAGCCGGTGCAGTCGACCGGCGAACTGCTGTTCACGGCGCCCGACCACCTGGAGAAGCGCACACTGTCGCCCAAAGCCGAGAACATGGTGCTCGACGGCGACATGCTGACGGTCGAGCGCGACGGCAAGCGCTACACCATGCCGCTGCAGAACTACCCCGAGCTGGCCGCCTTTATCGAAAGCATCCGCGGCACGCTGGCAGGCAACCGCCAGACGCTGGAGCGCTACTACAAGCTCGGCCTGGAAGGCCGCGCCAGCCGCTGGACGCTGACGCTGACACCGGCGGACTCGCGCATGGCCGCTGTGATCAGCCAGGTGCGCATCGACGGCAGCCAGGATGCGCTCGACCGCGTCGAGATCCGGCAGGCCGACGGCGACCGCTCGGTGATGAAGATCCGACCTGCCGGCCACCCATGAGCGCAGCGCCGCCCGCAACGATGCGCCCAGCGACGAGCCGGCTCGCGCTGGCACTGTGGATCTTCGCCATGCTCGCCTGCGCGGCCGTCATCAGCCGCACCACCTTCACGGCCGACCTCTCGGCCTTCCTGCCTCGGCTGCCCAGCGCCGAGCAGCAATTGCTGGTGAACCAGCTGCGCGACGGACTGGTATCGCGCCTGGTCCTGGTCGGGATCGAAGGCGGCGATGCCGATGGCCGCGCCGCGGTATCGCGTGCCATGGCGGCACAGTTGCGCGGGGACCCGCGCTTCACGGCGATCCAGAACGGCGAGCCGGTCAACCAGGCCGCAGACCGCCAATACGTGTTTGCGCACCGCTACCTGCTCAGCCCCGCAGTCACGCCGGAGCGCTTCAGTGAACGCGGCCTGGCACAGGCGCTGAATGAATCGTTCGAGCTGCTGGCCTCGTCCGCCGGGCTCTTCACCAAGTCGCTGCTGCCGCGCGATCCCACCGGCGAAGTGGCCGCGATGCTGGCACAGCTGGATGCCGGGCAGCGCGTGCCCATGCACGCCGGCGCCTGGGCGTCGCGCGACGGCAAGCGCGCGGTGCTGCTGGCCCAGACCGCCGCCGCGGGTTCTGACACGGATGCGCAGGCACAAGCCATCGGGGCCGTGCGCGAGGCGTTTGCCAAGGCCGCGACGGCTGGCCAGTACCAGCTGGTGATGACCGGTCCGGGCGTGTTTTCCGTCAATGCACGCGACACCATCCGCCATGATGTGGAGCGCCTGTCGACCATCGGCGTGGCCATCATCGTCACGCTGCTGCTGCTGGTCTACCGCTCGGTGCCACTGCTGGTGCTGGGGCTGGTGCCGGTACTGAGCGGCGCGCTGGCGGGCATTGCCGCGGTCAGCCTGGGCTTCGGCGGCTCGGTGCACGGACTGACGCTGGGCTTCGGCACCACGCTGATCGGCGAGGCGGTCGACTATTCGATCTACCTGTTCGTGCAGTCCGCGCAGTACACGCGCGACGGCCGGCGCGACGAGCGCGCCTGGCTGGGCGGCTTCTGGCCGACGGTGCGCCTGGGCGTGCTGACCTCGGTCTGCGGCTTTGCCTCGCTGCTGCTGTCGGGCTTTCCGGGGCTGGCGCAGCTGGGGCTGTATTCGATTGCCGGGCTGACGACCGCGGCGCTGGTGACGCGCTTCGTGCTGCCGCAGCTGGTGCCGGCCACGCTGCACCTGCGCGACGTGGCGCCGCTGGGCCGCCGGCTGCAGTGGCTGGCGGCGCGCGCGCACCGGGTGCGCTGGCTGGTGCTCGTGCTGGTGGTGGCAGCCGGCACGGTGCTGGCCATGCACCGCGGCACGCTGTGGGGCCGCGAGCTGCAGGCACTGAGCCCGGTGTCGGCCAGCGACCAGGCCCTCGACACCAGCTTGCGCGAGGACCTTGGCGCACCCGACGTGCGCTACCTGGTGGTGCTGTCCGGGCCGGACCAGGAGTCCGTGCTGCAGGGCGCGGAGCGCGTGGCACGTGAACTGGACCCGCTGGTGGCGCAGAATTTCATCGGCGGCTACGAGAGCCCGGCGCGCTACCTGCCCAGCGCGGCGACCCAGCGCGAGCGCCAGGCCAGCCTGCCGCCGCCCGACGAGCTGGCGCAGCGCCTGCGCGCCGCCATCGCCACGCAGCCGGTGCGCGCGTCCCTGTTCGCGCCGTTCCTGGCGCAGGCCGAAGCGGCGCGCACCGGTGCGCTGCTGCGGCGCGAGGACCTGCGCGGCACCTCGATGGCACTGGCTGTCGATGCGTTGCTGGCGCAGCGCGACGGGCGCTGGAGCGCCACGCTGCCGCTGCGCGCACCGGCCCACACCCCGCAAGGCACGGCCGACGGCGTCGACACCAGCGCGGTGCGGGCCGCGGTCGCGCGGGCCGGCGTCGCTGACACGCTGTTCGTCGACCTCAAGGGCGAATCCGACCGTCTCTACACCGGCTACCTGCGCGAGGCCTTGCTGCTGTCGCTGGCCGGCCTGCTGGCGATCATCGTGCTGCTGGCGGTGGCGCTGCGCTCGGCACGGCGCGTCGTGGCCACGGTGCTGCCGCTGGCCGCGGCGGCGCTGGTGGTGCTGGGCGGGCTGGCAGCGCTCGGCCAGCCGCTGACGCTGCTGCATCTGGTGGGCCTGCTGCTGCTGATGGCAGTGGGTTCCAATTACGCGTTATTCTTCAACGGCCCCGCGTCGGGCAGCCAGCTGGCGGGCGCTTCACCGCATACACTGGTATCGCTGCTGCTGGCCAACCTGACCACGGTGGCCGCCTTCGGCCTGCTGGCGCTGTCGAGCCTGCCGCTGCTCAAGGCCTTCGGCCTGACGGTAGGTCCCGGTGCCGTGCTGGCCCTGTGGTTTTCGGCGATCCTGGCGCGCCCCGCGGCGCCGGACACAGCCGGGAGTGCAACATGAATTCGTATCCCGCACCGCGCGTTGCCTTGCACGGCACCTCCAACAGCCGCCCTTGGCGCCCCACCCCTCTGCTTTACGGCACCGCCGCCGTGCACCTGGGTGCCGCCGGCGCGATGCTGGCGCACCCTGAAGCCATGGGCATGGCGCTGGCCGGCGTTGGCGCCGCCCATGCGGCAATGTGCGCCGCCGGCCTGTGGCCGCGCAGCCGCTCGCTTGGCCCCAACCTGCTGTGCCTGCCGCCCTCGGCCAGTGACTGTGTGGCACTGACGTTCGACGACGGCCCCAACCCGGCGTTGACGCCGCGCGTGCTCGACATGCTGGACCAGCACGGCGCGCGCGCGACCTTCTTCTGCGTCGGCGCGCGCGCCGCGGCGCATCCGGAACTGGTGCGCGAAATCGTCCGCCGCGGCCACGCCGTGGAAAACCACAGCATGTACCACCGGCTGCACTTCTCGGTCTTCGGTCCGGGGCGCATGCTGCGCGACATCGGTGCCGCGCAGCAGGTGCTGACCGACCTCACCGGCCAGGCGCCGCGCTTCTTCCGCGCGCCCGCGGGGCTGCGCAATCCCTTCCTTGAGCCAGTGCTGTGCCGGCTCGGGCTTCAGCTTGCCGCCTGGACCCGGCGCGGCTTCGACACCCGTTGCGGCGACCACGCGGCACGCGTGGCGCAGCGCCTCACCGGCAAGCTCGCCGGGCGCGACATCCTGCTGCTGCACGACGGCAATCCCGGCACCGATACCGCCGGCAATGCGCACTGCACCACGGTGCTGCCGGGCCTGCTCGCCGCCATCGAACAAGCCGGCCTGCGCTGCGTCACGCTGCGCGCGGCCGTGCCACCAGCCTGAGTGAGCTGCGGCTTGTTACAATTGGCACAGCCTTCCGAGATTTCTTCCATTCGTTCCCCCTAAGCCGTGTCCCCGCTCCTGTTCTCGCATTTCACGGCCACCAGCTGCCTGGGCGCCGGTGTAGACGCCACCCTGTCGGCACTGCGTGCGCAGCGCGGCGGCCTGGCGCCCTGCCGCTTCGGCGGCGTCGAGCTCGATACCTTCGTCGGCGAGGTACCCGGCCTGGACGCCGTGGCACTGCCGCCCGCACTGGCCGAATTCGACTGCCGCAACAACCAGCTGGCGCAACTGGCGCTTGAGCAGGACGGCTTTGCCGCGCGCGTGCGCGAAGCGGCGGCGCGCTACGGCGCCCACCGGGTCGGCGTCTTCCTGGGCACCAGCACCGCGGGCGTGCTGCAGACGGAACTGGCCTATCGCCAGCGGGATCCTGCCAGCGGCGCGCTGCCGCCGGGCTTCCACTACGCCACCACCCACAACCCCTACTCGCTGCCCGCCTTCCTGCGCCAATACCTGGGGCTGGCCGGCCCGGCGGCTGCGGTGTCCTCGGCCTGTTCATCCGGCGCCAAGGTGTTCAGTTCGGCACGGCGCATGCTGGAGGCCGGACTGATCGATGTGGCCGTCGTCGGCGGCGTCGATTCGCTGTGCTACACGACCCTGTACGGCTTCAATTCGCTGGAGTTGTTGTCCGACCAGCCGTGCCGGCCCTATGACGTGGCGCGCAACGGCATCTCGATCGGCGAGGGGGCGGCATTCGGCCTGCTCGAACGCGTGGCCGGCACCCCGCCAGGCGATGCCATCCTGCTGGCCGGCATCGGCGAATCGAGCGATGCGCACCATATGTCGACCCCGCACCCCGACGGGCTGGGCGCGCGCCTGGCGCTGGAGCAGGCACTGGCCAGCGCGGGGGTCGCGCCGGCACAGGTCGGCTACGTCAACCTGCATGGCACCGCCACGCGCAGCAACGACGCAGCCGAGGCGATGGCCATGGCCGCGGTGCTGCCCGGCACGCCTTGCAGCTCCACCAAGGGCGCCACCGGGCATGCGCTGGGTGCCGCCGGCGCGCTCGAAGCCGTCATTTGCGCGCTGGCGCTGCGCCACGGCCTGGTGCCCGGTGGCATCAACACCACGCAGGTGGATCCGGCGCTGGACGTGAACTACCAGCTCACCAACCGCGAAGCACCGCTGCGCTATGCAATGACCAATGCTTTCGGCTTCGGCGGATCCAACTGCAGCCTGCTGTTCGCCCGCGCGGACGCAGCATCCCACTGAGCATCGCCATGCCGCAGCACGTGTATATCGAAAGCATCGGCCTGCTCGGCCCCGGCCTGACCGGCTGGCAGCAGGCCACCGAAGTCCTTGCCGGCCGCGTGCCGTATGCGCACGCGCCGACCGAGCTGCCGCCACCCGCGGGCCTGCCGCCGGCCGAACGCCGCCGCACCGGCCCGACCGTACGGCTGGCGCTGGCGGTGGGCCAGCAGGCCGTCGCCGCCAGCGACTGCGAAGCCGCGCAGCTGCCGACGATCTTTGCCTCGTCCAGCAGCGACGGCTTCAACTTCCATGCGATCTGCGAAGCGCTGGCCGAGCCTGAGCCGCTGATGTCGCCCACGCGCTTCCACAACTCCGTGCATAACGCGACCGCCGGCTACTGGTCGATCGCCGCGGGCGCGATGCGCACCTCCAATGTGCTGTGCGCCATGGATGGCAGTGGCAGCGCGGGCTTGATCGAATGCGTGCTGCAGGCCGCCGCCGAAGCCGAGCCCTGCCTGCTGATCGCCTACGACACCGGCTATCCCGAGCCGCTGCACAGCCACCGCCCGATCCCCGATCCCTTCGGCGTGGCCCTGCTGCTCACGCCGCGGCAGACCGCGCGTTCGCTCGCGCGCATCGGCGTGGCGCTGAAGCAGGCACCGGCCACGGTGATGCCGGACGCCGCGCTGGAAGCGCTGCGCACGTCGGCGCCGGCCGCACGCATGCTGCCGCTGCTGGCGGCCATCGCCCGCGGCGAAACTACCACCGTGGTGCTCGATTATCTGGACACGCTGCAGCTAGAAGCCGAGGTGGAAAGCCTCGGTGGCCACGCGGATGGCTGAGCTGTTGAAAGACCGTGACTGGATCGCGGCACGCATTCCGCACCAGGGCACGATGTGCCTGCTCGACGGCGTGCTGGCCTGGGATGCGGCATCGGTTCGCTGCACGTCCGCCACGCATACGCGCGCGGACAACCCGCTGCGCGCGCAGGGCCGGCTGGCCGCGGTCAGCGGGATTGAATATGCGGCACAGGCCATGGCCGTGCACGGCGCATTGCTGGCGGAAGCGGAACCAGGCAAGGACGCGCAGCGCCCGCGCTCGGGCTACCTGGCCAGCGTGCGCAAGCTGGTGCTGCATGTGGAGCGGCTCGACGATATCGACGCGCCGCTGCAGGTTGAGGCGCAGCGTATCAGCGGTGAAGGCAGCAGCGTGCTGTACGCCTTCACCGTCAGCGCCGCGGGCCGGGCACTGCTGTCAGGCCGCGCGGCGGTCATCCTGGATGCCGCCGCAGTCGGCCAAAGCGTCGACCGCAGCGCCGACCGCAGCGCCGGCTGAAACGCTTCAGCGCGCCGGCAGGATCTTGCCCGACACCGCGCCGAAGCCGACGCGATAGCCTTCGCCCTGGCAGTAGCCGGTCATGATCACGTCGTCGCCATCCTCCAGGAAGCCGCGGCGGCTGCCGTCGGCCAGCGTCACCGGTTCGGCGCCGTTGCGGGTCATTTCCAGCAGGCTGCCGTAGGAATCCGGCGTGGTGCCGCTGATCGTGCCCGAGCCCATCAGGTCGCCCACGCGCACATTGCAGCCCGACACCGTGTGGTGGGCCAGCTGCTGCGCCATGGTCCAGTACATCGCCTTGAAGTTGGTGCGGCAGATGGTGCTGGGGGCCGACGCGCCCTGCGGCTGCAGCGCGACTTCCAGCGCGATGTCATAGGCGTTCTTGCCCTGCTGCTGCAGGTACTCCAGCGGCTGCGGCGACTGCTCGGGGTTGTCGCGGCGGAACGGCTCGAGCGCTTCCATCGTCACCACCCACGGCGAGATCGAGGTGCCGAAGCCCTTGCTGTTGAACGGCCCCAGCGGCACGTACTCCCACTGCTGGATATCGCGCGCGCTCCAGTCGTTGAGCAGCACCATGCCGAACATATGCGCCGGCGCATCGGCGGTGCTGATGGACTCGCCCAGCGCCGATTCCTTGCCGACGATAAAGCCCATCTCCAGTTCGAAATCCAGCTTGCGGCAGGCGCTGAACACCGGGCGCGCCTCGTTCGGCAGCTTGATCTGGCCGTTGGGGCGATGCAGCGGCGTGCCGCTCACCACCACCGAGCTGGCGCGGCCGTTGTAGCCGATGGGGATTTCCAGCCAGTTGGGCAGCAGCGCATTGTCGGGGTCGCGGAACATGCGGCCGACGTTGGTGGCGTGCTCCTTGGACGAATAGAAGTCCGTGTAGCCCGGGATCTCCACCGGCAGGTGCAGCGTCGCGGCCGCCATCGGCACCAGTGCCTTGTCTCGCAGGGCGGCGTTGTCGCGCAGCGCGGCGTCATCACCGGACAGCAGCGCGCCCAGGCGCTTGCGGGTTTCGCTCCACACCGGCTTGCCCAGGGCGATAAAGCGGTTCAGGCTGCCAGCGGCGAACGTGCCTTTGGCAGCGGCCGGCAGCAGGCCGGCTTCATCCAGCGCGGCGAGGTCCAGCACCTGGTCGCCGATGGCAACGCCGACGCGCGGGGCCTGGCCCTTGGTCGAAAACACGCCATACGGCAGGTTCTGCAGCGGGAAGTGGGACTGGCCGTCGTTGGCGGAAGCGATCCAGCTGGTCTTGGGGGCGGTCATTGGGATACTCCGAAAATTTGGTGGCACTTGTCGCGTGCGGCGACGCGTCATGCTTGACGAGCGCCTGCCCTCTCCCCCGGCCCCTCGCCCGCTTGCGGGAGAGGAGAGAAAACCGGGCGGGCGGCCAGGCGTCCGGGATTAGCGAGTGTTCGGGTTGAAGTGTTTCTTCAGGCCCTGCCAGCACGTGTAGTAGTCCTGCTGCAGCGAGGCCGACTGCGCGGCATACGGCGTCGGGCGGATCACGCCCGGAGTCTCGAACATGAAGGCCATGGTGTCTTCGATGCGGTGCGGCTGCGAGGTATCGGCGGCGCTGGCCTTCTCGAAGGTTTCCGCATCCGGGCCGTGGCCGCTCATGCAGTTGTGCAGGCTGGCGCCGCCCGGGGCAAAGCCTTCGGCCTTGGCATCGTAGACGCCGGTGACCAGGCCCATGAATTCGCTGGCGATATTGCGGTGGAACCAGGGCGGGCGGAACGAGTCCTGCATCGCCAGCCAGCGCGGCCCGAAGATGACGAAGTCGATGGTGTCCACGCCCGGCGTGGCCGACGGCGACTGCAGCACCAGGAAGATCGACGGGTCCGGGTGGTCGAAGCTGATCGAGCCGATGGTATTGAAGTGGCGCAGGTCGTACTTGTACGGGGTGTAGTTGCCATGCCAGGCCACCACGTCCAGCGGCGAGTGGCCGATCCCGGCGCGCCACAGGTTGCCCTGGAACTTGGCCACCAGCTCGAAATCACCCTCGCGGTCTTCATAGCTGGCCACCGGCGACAGGAAGTCGCGCGGGTTGGCCAGGCCGTTGGAGCCGATCACGCCCAGGTCGGGCAGCTGGAACAGCGCGCCGTAGTTCTCGCAGATATAGCCGCGCGCCTCGCCGTCGGGCAGTTCCACGCGGAAGCGCACGCCGCGCGGGATCACCACGATCTCCTGCGGCTCCACTTCCAGCCGGCCCAGCTCGGTCACCATCAGCAGGCGGCCCTGCTGCGGCACGATCAGCATCTCGCCGTCGGCGTTGTAGAAGAAGCGGTCCTGCATCGACTGGTTGGCCAGGTACAGGTGGATGCCGCAGCCGGTCATGGCCTCGGGGCCGCCGTTGCCGGCCATGGTGACGATGCCGTCGACAAAGTCGGTCGGCACCGACGGCATTGCCGGCGGGCTCCAGCGCATCTGGTTGGGCGACGGCGGCACCTGGTCGAAACGGCTCAGGAAACGCGACTGCTCGATCTGCGTGAACGGCGTATGCATCGCGGCCGGGCGGATGCGGTACAGCCACGAGCGCCGGTTGTGCGCGCGCGGCGCGGTAAAGGCCGTGCCGGACAGCTGCTCGGCGTACAGGCCGTAGGGCGCGCGCTGGGGCGAGTTCCGCCCCACGGGCAGCGCACCGGGCAGCGCCTCGGTGGCGAATTCATTGGCGAAGCCGGACATATAGCCGTGCTCGGCGAGCTGGGTGTGCGTGAGTGTCATGGTGTCGTCAGCGTTCCTGGGTCTCGATCCATCTGGCGCTGCGCTGGCGCCTGGCGGCCTCTGGCTGGGAGTGCCTGCCGGTTCGTATCCAGCCTGTGCGTGGTGCACGAGGCAAGAATTACGGAATACGTAATGCATTTACCATATCGTAATCGCCAGCATCGGACGTGTCAAACGGCATCGCGTGCGCATGCGCCGGACGCCGCTTGCATTGCAGTTGTAGGTGGGAAACGGGAAAGCGGGAAGAAACCAGCCAGGCGCTGTGACGCGCGCTGGCACGTGCGCGGTGGCAATCGCTCACGCAGCGGAAAGGAAAAACCGGGGAAACGGGAAAGGCGGGAAAGCGCCGAAGCAGGCAGCCGGGCCTGCGGCGTCATCCACACCGGGCGTCGCGAACGGCGCTCAGGACAATAGCGACCGGCGCGGTGCGGAACGCCCCGCGCCGGTTGTCATGCGGTGGCCTGGAGGCCAGCTGCCGGTGCCGGCGCGTTGTGAACGCGGCCGGCCGGGCAGCGGCTGGTCAGACCGGCTTGTGGCCCTCTCCGGTCCCGGAGCCGAAAGCGCCTCCGGAAGCCGGCGCCGCAGCCGGCGCGGCCGTGCTTCCGGCGGCCGGCTGGCCTGCCATGGAAGCTGCCGTCACGCCGCCATTGCGGCTGGCAATAAATGCGTTGACGTCTGCAGCAAGATGCTGCGGGGCCAGCACGACTTCCAGGCCCAGCGCCTCGCAGGCGGCCAGGAACGTCGACATGCGGGGATCGGCCTGACCCGACTCCGCCCGCAGGTAGGCTTCCCGGGAAATCCCCGCTTTACGGGCGACGTCCTCCTGCTTGAGCTTGCGCGCGCGACGCAACGCCCGCAGTTGCCGGAACGGTTCGCTAGCGCCTCTTGGCACGGCTGTACTGTTCATGTCGGTCTCCAGTCACCAGTGAAAAAAAGTGCGCGGACGTGCATTCGAGTATAGAGCACGCAAAGCGTTCCGTATGTAACCGCAGAAACACTTTGTGCAGATTTCTTAGAAGTCCGCAATCCCGCCCTGACATCGGCCGACTGGCGAACGTCAAAGAGCCGGATCATGCACAACATCGCTGAGCCGCCCAATCTCTAACGAGTCTTGGCGGTTTGCGTTGACGTCACATGCCTATCCATATGACGTTATGGCCTCGCGGACACAAGTGCGCAAGTCGGGGCAAATACCATGCATCTGGTTTCGTTGACAAACCGACCGGTCGTGCTATTCTTCAGACCATGCAGAAAGGACAACTCACCCGCAACGCGATCGTCGAACAGGCACTGGACACCGCTGCCAAGGTCGGCTTCGAACAGTTGTCGCTGGCCACGCTGGCCGCGGACACCAATATGTCGAAGAGCGGCCTGTATGCGCACTTCAAATCCAAGGAGGTGTTGCAGCAGGCAGTGCTGGACCTGGCCGTGGAACGCTTCGGCGAGATCGTGATCCGGCCAGCGATGCGCCAGCCGCGCGGGATGCCGCGGCTGCAGGGGCTGTTCGAAGGTTACCTGGAATGGCTGGGCGGCACGGTGACTCAGGGACGTTGCCTGTTCACGGCGCTGGGCCAGGAATACCGCGACCGGCCGGGCTCGATCCGCGACCTGGTGGTGCAGTCGCTGAAGGATTGGCACAGCACGGTTGCGCGCGTGGTGGGCGACGCCATCGATGAGGGCCATTTCGGGCCAGACACCGATCCGCGCCAATTTGCTTTCGAACTCGCGGGCATCGGCATGGCCTTCCAGCAATCCTTCAAGCTGCTTGGCCGCGAGGATGCCGAGACCATGGCGCGGCGCGCATTTGCGGCACTGGTGGCCCGTGCCGCCGAGGGCGCCCGCCGCCACTGAGCCACACATTGGCGCCGGCGCTACCCCGCCGGCAGGCAGCAACCGCTCCGGCGGGCTTTTTTTGTACTGAAAAAAGCACGACTGGTCGGTCTTAACAACAGCACGGAAAGCCGCCGGCGGGGCCGGTGCCGAGGATGCAGTTCAATCCAGAATCCATTGGAGGTGCAGGTCGTGACGCAAGCAGTCTCTTCTCCTTCCGCGGTCTCCTCATCCCCCGCCGCCGCGCCCTTGCCCGCGCGCGCCGGCAACGCGCCGCTGCGCACCGGCAAGTCCGGTGCGGTGGAGCGAGCCTTGCAGGGCTGGCAGCGGTTGCGCTGGCAGGCGGGTAGCATGGTCAGGCCCGGCGCGACAGCGCGCGCGCTGGAGCACATCTGGTTCAAGCCGCCGCGCGCCGCCGCCACATCGGCAGCGCGGCACTTGCTGGACAGTGCGCGCGCCGACTGGGCGCTGGTGACGGGCCAGGGCCCGAGCCGGCGCGTGCGCGTCTATCGCTGGGGCGCGTCCGGTCCCGTGGTGCTGCTCGCGCACGGCTGGGGCGGCCACGCCGGCCAGTGGCATGCGGTGGTCGAAGGCCTGCTGGCAGCCGGCATGCGGGTGGTGGCCTTCGATGCGCTCTCGCACGGCGCCTCCGATGCCGGCGCGCGCGGCGCGGCGCAGACCTCGGTGCTGGAAATGTCGCGTTCGCTGCTCGCCGCAGCCTGGCATGCGGGGCCGGTACACGCCGTGGTGGCGCACTCGCTCGGCGGCGCAGCCACTGCGCTGGCGCTGCGCGAAGGCCTGCCCGCCCGCGCCGCCGTGCTGGTCGGATCGCCGGCCGACATGCACGCCGCGTGTGCGTCGCTGGCCTGGCAAATGGGCTTCACCCCCGGCGTGCTGGCGCGCATGCAGCGCCAGAGCGAGCGCTGGCTGGGACTGCCATGGTCGGCTTTCAACGTGCCCGACGTCGGCCGCACCCGGCCGGTCCCGCCAACGCTGGTGATCCATGACCGCGACGACAAGGAGGTGCGCTGGGAAGACGGCGCCGCCATCGCCGGCGCCTGGCCCGGCGCGCAACTGGTCACGACCAGCGGCCTGGGGCATCGCCGCATCCTGCAGGACCCCGCCGTGATCCAGCGTATCGCCGATTTCATCCGGCCCGGCACAGCGCGCGCGGTGATCCCGCCCGCGCGTTGCACGGCCTGGCCGTCGACTGAACCTGGAGACCATCATGTTCCTGGTGAGCAATGACATGACCGCCACCCTGCCCGCACGCAGTTCGCTGCGGCTGGTGGCGGGCCCCGGCGAACACGTCGCCGTGCGCTGCACCGAAGGCGAGCTCTGGCTGATCCGCGACGGCGACCCGAAGGACACCGCGCTGACGGCCAGCGAGAGCTTTACGTTGTCCGACAGCGGCCACATCGATCTGTATGCCGTCACCACGGCATCGCTGCACGTCACACGCTGCCGGCAAGGCGCCGGGCCGGCAGCGGGCGCCTGGCGGCAATGGCTACGGCGCTTGCTGGCGCCGCATGGGCGCGGCTATTCCGGCGCAGGTCGGTGACGGGTGGGGCCGGGCACCCCTCGCCCTGCCAGCCTTGGCGCGAACGCGCGGTCGTGGTCGGGCGCAATGCGCGGCGGTTAATTGCGCTTTTTGGATTGCGCGGCGGCCGGCGCCCCGGCCACCGCTGCACCAGGTTCAGGACGGGTCGCCGCGCAGCATCTCGCGCAGCCGGAATTTCTGGATTTTCCCGGCGGGTGTGGCCGGCAGGGCGTCCCGCACCACGAGCTTCTCGGGGATGTACTGCAGCGCCATCTTCTGCGCCTTGAGCCAGTCCACCATCGCCGCTTGGTCGAACGCCTGTCCGGCGCGCGGCACGACAAAGGCGCAGGCACGCTCGCCCAGCCGCTCATCCGGGTAGGCGACGATAGCCACCTGCGACACCGCGGGATGGCGGTATAGCAGAGTCTCGACCTCGAGCACGGGGATGTTCTCGCCGCCGCGGATGATCACGTCCTTGCTGCGCCCGGCGATGCGCAGGTAGCCGTGCGCATCGAGCCGCGCCAGGTCGCCGGTGTCGAACCAGCCATCGGCATCGGTGCTGTTCAGATGCGGCCGCTTCAGGTAACCGCCGAAGTTGGAACACGCTCGCACCAGCAGGCGGCCGGTCTCCCCGGTGGGCACGTCGGCATCGGCGCCGTCCACCACCCTCACCTCCACGCCCGGCAGCGGGCGACCATCGGTGGTCGATGCGCGCGCTTCGGGATCGTCCGGCAGCGTGGTGGTGACCGCGCCGTTCTCCGACATGCCCCACGCCGACACGATCGTGGCGCCCAGCGCCAGTCGCGCGCTCTCCACCAGCGCGCCCGGGATCGGCGCGCCGGCGCACAGGAAGGTGCGCAGGCTTGGCACGGGCGTGCCGGACTCCGACACCACGCGGGCAAGATCCGTCAGGAACGGTGTGGATCCCATGGTGAAGGTCACGCCTTCCTCGCGGATCAGCGCGGCCGCGCGCGCCGGGTCCCAGATGTCCTGCAGCACCGCATGCGCGCCCAGCATCACCGGCATCATCAGTCCGTACATGAAGCCAGTCTGGTGCGCCATCGGCGAGGCCATCAGCACCACGTCGTCGACCGTCAGGCGCAGCCGATCGGCATAGGCAACGATATTGGAGAACAGCGTGTTGGCGCTATGCATCACGCCCTTGGGCTCGCCGGTGGTGCCGGAGGTGTAGATCAGTTGCGTGACGTCGTCAGCGCCCGGGCGGCCGCGCAGCAGGATGTCCGGCGCATCGGGCTCATCTTCCCAGCGCGGACCGCTGAGCAATGCGTCGAAGCTGTCCGCTCCAGCGCCGCCCGTGACAACGACGTGGCGCAGCGCCGGCAATACGTGGCGCAAGCCCTGCACCATCTGCGCATGCCCGAAGCTCCGGAAACCCTGCGGCACCACCATCACCTTGCTTTGCGCATGCGCCAGCATGAACGACAACTCGCGCTCGCGGAAGATTGGCATCAGCGGGTTAAGCACCGCGCCCAGCCGTGCGCACGCCAGGTACAGCACCGTCAGGTGCCAGCCGTTGGGCAACTGGCAGGACACGACATCCTGCGCACCGACGCCGAGGCGGCTCAGCCCCACCGCCACCCGGTCGGCCATCCGGTCCAGCTCGGACCAGGTAAAGCGGGCCACGGTGCCGCTGTCGAGGCTTACCGCAGTCAGGGCCGGCGCGTCGGGCCGCCCGCTCACGCAGGCGGCAAGGTAGTCGTTGACGGTGCGGTCGTGCCAGTGGCCTGCCGCCACGCTGGCGGCTCGGCGGGGCGCAATCAGTACGGCGTCGAAATCCATCGCTTGTCTCCTCGTTATGCGATGCCGCGTGCGAGCGCGGCTTCAGGCCGGGACGGCTTCGCGCCCGGCGCGCCCGCGGGCAATGATGGTCTTCATGATCTGCGCGGTACCGTCGCCGATCTGGAAGCCGAGCACATCGCGCAGGCGCTGCTCCATCACGCCGCGGTCATAGCCGCCGTGGCCGAAAGACAGCAGGCACTGGTGCACCACGTCGTAGGCCAGCTTGGGCGCCCACCACTTGCACATCGCGGCTTCGGCGGTGTGTGGCTGGCCATGGTCCTTCAGCCACAGCGTCTGCAGGCACAGCAGCCGGGCCGCGGTCACCTGAGTCTGGAAATCGGCCAGCGGGTGCGATACCCCCTGGAAGGCCGACAGCGGCTTGCCGAAGGCCTGGCGTTCCGCCACATAGGTCCAGGTCTCGTCCAGCGCGGCCTGCGCCACCGCCAGCACCTGCAGGCCGATCAGCGCGCGTGAGAAGTCGAAGCCCTGCATCACCTGCACGAAGCCCTGGCCTTCCTCGCCCAGCAGGTGGCTGGCCGGCACGCGCACGTTCTCGAAGAAGATCGAGCCGCGGCCGATGGCGCGCTGGCCGTGGCAGTCGAAACGGTTGCGAGTGATGCCAGGCAGGTCCATCGGCACCAGCATGGCTGAGACGCCACGCGCGCCGGCATCGACCGGGCCAGTGCGGGCAAAGACCACCGCGGCATCGGCCTGGTCCGCGGCGGAGATCGAAGTCTTCTCGCCGTTGAGCACATAGGCGTCGCCGTCGCGCTCCATGCGCAGGCGCAGGTTGGCCGCGTCGGAGCCGCCGCGCGGCTCGGTCAGCGCGATCGCCAGCAGCGCTTCGCCGCGCGTGAGCCGCTGCAGCCACGGCCCGCCGATTTCAGGACGCGCGTGCTGTGCCAGGATCTGGCCATTGAGCGAAGCCAGCAGGTTGATATATGACAGGCTCAGGTCGGCGCGCGCCACCGCTTCATGAATCACGCCGGCCGCGAGCGAGCCCATGCCCTGGCCGCCGCAGGCCTCGGGCAGTTCCGGCGCGATAAAGCCCATCTCGCCCATCTCGCGCATCAGCGCGCGGTCCAGCACGCGGGTCTGGTCCCGCTCCAGGTAGCCGGGCGCCACGCGCGCATCGGCAAAACGGCGCGCGTGCTCCGCCAGCGCCATCAGGTCTTCGTCAAGGTAGGGGTTCATGGTTGTCTCCGCTTGGTCGGATGCCAGCGCTTATCTGGCGTACTTGCGGAAGTCGGGCTTGCGCTTTTCCTGGAAGGCCTTCACGCCCTCGCGCGATTCCTCGGTGTCGTAGTAGAGCTTGAGCGCGTACATGCCCATGCCGGCGATACCGCCCTGGTGCGCGGTGTCCATGTTGAACGAGCGCTTGGCGATGGCGATGGCGGTCGGGCTCTTGTCCAGGATCTCGTCGCACCACTTCTGCACTTCGGCGTCGAGCTGGTCATGCGACACCACGGCGTTCACCAGCCCCATCGCCAGTGCCTCGGCGGCCGGGTAGCGACGGCACAGGTACCAGATCTCGCGCGCCTTTTTTTCACCGACCACGCGCGCCAGGAAGGCCGTGCCATAGCCCGGGTCGACCGAGCCCACCTTTGGCCCTACCTGCCCGAACACGGCCTTTTCAGAGGCGATGGTGAAATCGCAGATCGTGCACAGCACGTTGCCGCCGCCGATGGCAAAGCCCTGCACCCGCGCGATCACCGGCTTGGGCACGTCGCGGATGGCGTTGTGCAGTTCTTCCATCGGCAAGCCGATGGTGCCGCGGCCGTCGTACTGCCCTTCATGCGCTGACTGGTCGCCGCCGGTGCAGAACGCCTTGTCGCCGGCACCCGCCAGCACGATGGCGCCGATCTCGCGGTCGTAGCCGGCGCGGTTGATGGCGTGGATCAGCTCGTCGCAGGTGCGGCCACGGAAGGCGTTCATCTTTTCCGGGCGGTTGATGGTGATCCAGGCGGCGCCGTTGCGCACTTCGTACAGGATGTCTTCGTATTGCATGGTGGTCTCCGTTTTCTGGTCTTTGCTTGCTCAGCCATTCATGGTCAGGCCGCCCGACACGCTCAGCACCTGGCCGGTGATAAAGCCGGCGTCGTCGCTGGCAAAGAACAGCACCGCGCCGGGCAGGTCGTCGGGCTGGCCAATGCGGCCCAGCGGGATCGAGCGGGTAAAGGCTTCCACCAGCTTCTCGGGGTTGCCCGCACCCTGCTTGTAGTCTTCGAACAGCGCGGTCTCAGTCGGCCCCGGGCACACCACGTTGACGGTGATGCCATGGCGAGCATGTTCGCGGGCTATCGTCTTGGAGAACGACACCAGCCCGCCCTTGCACGCGGCATAGACCGCCTCGCCGGACGAACCCACGCGCGCCGCGTCGGAGGCGATATTGATGATGCGGCCGCGCTTGCGCTCGATCATGCCGGGCAGCACCGCGTGGTGCATGTGCAGCGCGCCGGTCAGGTTGATGGCGATCAGCCGCTCCCATTGCGCGGGCTCGGTCTTGATGAACGGCTTGAACACATCCCAGCCGGCGTTGTTGACGAGCACATCCACCGGGCCCAGGCCCTGCTCCACCGCCGCCAGCGCGGCATCCACGCTGGCGCGCTCAGTGATGTCGCAGCGAAGCGCCAGCGCCCGCCCGCCCGCCTCGCGGATCTGGCCGGCGACGCGCTCGGCCGCTTCCGGGTTCAGGTCGAGCACGCCCACCGCCGCCCCGGCGCGCGCAAAGCGCAAACAGGTTGCGCCGCCGATACCACCGCCACCACCGGTCACGATGACCGTCTTGCCTTCAAGTCCTTGCACAGCGTTCTCCTTTCAGGATTCCGGTGCTATCGTGCCGGCCATGACGCCGTCACATCGCACCGCTAAATAGGTAAATATGTTTACCTATAATAGGAGGCAGCCGCTGCCTGCGCAAGACGCCAACACTGTGGAAAAGACTATGGTTAACCCGGAATCAGGAGCAGAACTCCCGACAAACGCGCGCATGGAACTGGCCAACCGGCTGTTCTTCCGACTGTACCAATGCGCAAATATGTTGCATAAAACGGGATCACGAGCCGTCGAGGCAGAGGGTCTGACGACGCAGCAGTGGGCCGTGCTCGGCGCGTTGTCGCGCCCGGAAGCCGCCGATGGCATGAGCGTGGGCGACCTGGCCCGCTACCTGATGGTGAGCCGGCAGAACCTGTCAGGACTGGTCAGCCGGATGGAACGCGACGGCCACGTCACGCTGGCCCCGGACGGCCGCGACCGCCGCTCACGGCTGATACGGATGAGCGAGCCGGGGCGGGAGGTCTGGCTGCACCAGGCGCAGCCGAAGATCCGTGCTTATTACGAGCAGGCGCTGACGGGTTTTTCTACCAATGACCTGACGCACACGCTGCATTACCTGCTCAAGTTGCTGGATAACATGCGCGCACTCGACACGCCCGACAGCGCGGACGGTGGCAGTCCACAGGACTGAGCCGCACGCAGTATCGCAACTGAAACACACCGGCCGGCCGGAACAGCCGGCCGCGCGCCCGCGGTCCGCATCCTGGCCTGCCGCGCCGACTGGCGCGCAATATGCGTTGGCATGAAGTTGCTCAGACATCGCGAGCATCAACGGCGAAGCGCCATGCCATTCGCGCCTCGCCACGCCCCGAAGCCCTGAACCACTGCCCCGGCCGTTTGCGCCGTGCACACCGCCGGGACGGCGACCAATCCAACCATAACCGGAGGTCTCGCCATGACCCGCTACATCGTGCTAGCCAGCTTCACCGACCAGGGCATCCGCACTGTCAAGGACACCACCAAGCGCGCCGCCGCGGTGCGCGAGATGGGGGCGCGCCTGGGCGTGCAGATGAAAGACATCTACTGGACGCTGGGCGAATACGACATCGTGCTCACCGTCGAAGCGCCCGACGACGAGACCATGACCAGCTTCGGGCTGACCATCGGCGCGGCCGGCAACGTGCGCACCCAAACCCTGCGTGCCTTCAACAGCGACGAGATGCAGGGCATTCTCGGCAAGATGGGCTGACCCTTGCCTGAGAAACACACAACGCCCGCCGGGGCCATCCCGGCGGGCGTTGTTGGTTGCGGGCGCAGCGCGCCGGCTCAGAACCCTTCCAGCACCAGCTTGCCGATGGTCCGCCCGCCTTCCAGCATGGCGTGCGCGCGCCGCAGGTTCTCCGCATTGATGCGCCCCAGGTTCTCGCCCAGCGTGGTCTGCAGGCGGCCGGCATCGACCAGCCGCGCGACCTCGTTAAGCAGACGATGCTGGGCGACCATGTCGGGCGTGCTGAACATGGCGCGCGTGAACATGAATTCCCAGACGAAGGTGGCGCTCTTGTTCTTGAGCAATTCCACCGGCAACGGCCGCGTATTCGAGACGATCGTGCAGATCTTGCCCTGCGGGGCGACCAGTTCAGCCATCGCCGGGAAATGGCCGTCGATATCGCTGAAGCAGAGGATGTAGTCGACCTCGGCAAATCCCAGCGCCTTCAGCTGCGCCGGCAGGTCGCCACGATGGTCAACGGTATGGTCGGCGCCAAGGCGGCGGCACCACTCCTGCGACTCGGGCCGCGACGCGGTGGCGATCACGGTCAGCCCGGCCAGCACCTTGGCCAGCTGGATGCCGATCGAGCCCACGCCGCCCGCGCCGCCGATGATCAGCACCGAGCGGCCGGCGTGATCCCCCTTGGGCGAAATGCCGAGCCGGTCGAACAGAGCCTCCCAGGCGGTGATCGCCGTCAGCGGCAGCGCCGCCGCGTTGGCGAAATCCAGCGAGGCAGGCTTGTGGCCGACGATGCGCTCATCGACCAGGTGGAATTCAGCGTTGGAACCGGACCGCGTGATGCTGCCCGCGTAGTAGACCGGGTCGCCAACCTTGAACAGGGTCACCTCCGGCCCCACCGCCGCCACCGTGCCGGCCGCGTCCCAGCCCAGCACGCGCGGCGTGGGCTCTGCCTGCGCCTTGGGCGCGCGCACCTTGGTGTCGACCGGGTTGACCGAGACGGCCTCGACCTTTACCAGCAGGTCGCGGCCGCCGGGGCAGGGTATGTCGATCTCCACGTCCTGCAGCGAACGCGGGTCGGTGATGGGCAGGTACTGGGTCAGGCCGATGGCTTTCATGGGGGGCTCCGGGTTGTGTAGGGAATGAACTGAAGCGTAGCCCGTCACGATTGATTTGATTAGCTGGAAACTACAGCAATCAATTTCCCGAAACTCCGGATAGTCACCAAACAAAAAGGGCCGCCTGCGCTACCTGCGCAGGCGGCCCCGCCAGGGCTTGCCGTTGACCCTACACCGCCGCCAGGATCTGCCCGCCGCCGTAGCTCGACTGCTCAGGCGCGTCGCCGCCCAGTGCCATCTTCACCGCGCAGTACTTGAACTCCGGGATCTTGCCGAAGGGGTCCAGCGCCGCGTTGGTCAGCTTGTTGATCGCCGCCTCGTAATAGCAGAACGGCACGAACACCGCCCCGCGCGGCGTGCCGGCGTCGGCCCGCGCGTACAGCGTGACTTCGCCGCGGCGCGATGCCAGCGTGACCACGTCGCCCGGCTTGCCGCCCAGCGCGTCCAGGTCCAGCGGATGCACCAGCGCCACCGGATCGGGCTCGATCGCATCGAGCACGCCGGCGCGCCGCGTCATGCTGCCGGTGTGCCAGTGCTCGAGCTGGCGGCCGGTGATCAGCACCATCGGGTAGTCGACATCGGGCCGCTCGGCCGCCGGGATGATGTCGGCCGGCACGAAGCGCCCACGGCCGGTCTCGGTCGGGAAGCTGTCGATAAAGATCACCGGTTCGCCCGGGTCGCCCTCTTCCTTGCACGGATAAGTCACGGCATGTTCGCGCTCCAGCCGCTCCCAGGTCACGCCGCCGATGCTGGGCATGGCCTGGCGCATCTCATCGAAGACCTCGGCCACGCCGTCGTAGTGCCAGTCCAGCCCCAGTTGCGCCGCCATCTGCTGGATGATCCACAGGTCCTGGCGCGCCTGCCCAGGCGGGTTCAGCGCCTGGCGGCCGAGCTGAACGGTGCGGTCGGTGTTGGTGAAGGTGCCGGTCTTCTCCGGGAAGGCCGAGGCCGGCAGCACCACGTCGGCCAGGTAGGCGGTCTCGGTCAGGAAGATGTCCTGCACCACCAGGTGGTCGAGCGAGGCCAGCGCCTCGCGCGCGTGCTCGGCGTCGGGATCGGACATCGCGGGGTTCTCACCCATGATGTACATGCCGCGCACCTCGCCGCGCTCGATCGCCTGCATCACTTCGACCACGGTCAGGCCGGGCTGGCGGTCCAGCGGCATGCCCCACAGCGCCTCGAAGCTGGCGATCGCCACGGGATCGTCCACGCGGCGGTAGTCCGGGTACATCATCGGGATCAGGCCGGCGTCGGACGCGCCCTGCACGTTGTTCTGCCCTCGCAGCGGATGCAGGCCGGTGCCGGGGCGGCCGATCTGGCCGGTCATCAGCGCCAGCGCGATCAGGCAGCGCGCGTTGTCGGTGCCGTGCACGTGCTGCGACACGCCCATGCCCCACAGGATCATCGAGGCCTTGGACGTGGCATACAGCCGTGCGACCTCGCGGATGACCTCGGCCTCGATGCCGCACACCGGCGCCATCAGTTCCGGGCTGTACGCCGCGACATTGCGCTGCAGCTCGTCAAAGCCGATGGTGCGGCTGTCGATGAAGTCCTGGTTCACCAGGCCCTCGGTGACGATGACATGCATCATCGCGTTGAGCAGCGCCACGTCGGCATCGGGCTTGAACTGCATGAAGCGATGGGCAAAGCGCGCCAGGTCCGAGCGGCGCGGATCGGCCACGATCAGCTTGGTGCCGTTCTTCACCGCATTCTTGATCCAGCTGGCCGCCACCGGGTGGTTCACGGTCGGGTTGGCGCCGATCACGATCACCACCTCGGCCTTGTCGACATCCATCACCGGGTTCGATACCGCGCCCGAGCCGATCCCCTCCAGCAGCGCCGCCACCGACGAGGCATGGCACAGCCGCGTGCAGTGATCGACGTTGTTGCTGCCAAACCCGGTGCGCACCAGTTTCTGGAACAGGTAGGCCTCTTCATTGCTGCCCTTGGCCGAGCCAAACCCTGCCAGCGCGCGCTTGCCGTGGGTGTCGCGGATCTGCGCGAGCTTGCCGCCGGCCAGCGCCAGCGCCTCTTCCCAGGTGGCCTCGCGGAACACGTCCATGACGTGGTCCGGATCCATGACGAAATCGCCCTGCTTGGGCACGCCTTCGCGGCGCACCAGCGGCACCGTCAGGCGCTGCGGGTGCTGCACGTAGTCAAAGCCGTAGCGGCCTTTCACGCAAAGCCGCTCGTGGTTGGCGGGGCCATCGCGCCCTTCCACGAACAGGATGCGGTTGTCCTTGATGTTGTAGGTCAGCTGGCAGCCCACGCCACAGTACGGGCAGACCGAGTCCACCTGCTTGTCCGGCACCGCCAGCGCGGCGTCGCGCGCGGGCATCAGCGCGCCGGTCGGGCAGGCCTGCACGCATTCGCCGCAGGCCACGCAGGTCGACGCACCCATCGGGTCGTCCATGTCGAACACGATGCGGGCTTCGTCGCCGCGCAGCGCCAGGCCGATCACGTCGTTGACCTGCTCGTCGCGGCAGGCGCGCAGGCAGCGCGTGCACTGGATGCAGGCATCCAGGTTGACGGCGATGGCCGGGTGCGACAAATCCGCCGCCACGCGTTCGCGCGGGGCAAAGCGGGGCTTGCCGACCTCCAGCTTCGCGGCCCACTGGTCCAGCTCATTGTGGCGGGTGTAGTCGGTCTCGGGCATGTCCGACTGCAGCAGCTCCAGCACCATTCGCTGGGCGCGGCGGGCGCGCTCGGATTCGGTCTGGACCTGCATGCCTGCGGCGGGATAGCGGCAGCAGGACGGGGCCAGCACGCGCTCGCCCTGGATCTCGACCATGCAGGCGCGGCAGTTGCCGGCAGGCTCCAGGCCGTCCTTGTAGCACAGGTGCGGAACGTCGAAGCCTTCGCGCTGGGCCACCTTGAGCAGGCTTTCGCCGGGCTGGGCGCTCACCTCGCGGCCGTTGAGCGTGAAGGTGACGGCTGGCTCGGCGGATTCGACAAGCGCGCGTTCGGCGCGGGTCAGTGCATTCATGTCAGTCTCTCAGGCCAGTTCGTGCGGGAAGTACTTGATGACGCAGTCGACCGGATTGGGCGCGGCTTGCCCCAGCCCGCAGATCGATGCATCGCGCATCACCGCGGACAGGTCATCCAGCGCCGACAGGTCCCACTTGGGCTGGCGGATCAGGTCGAGCGCCTTGGCGGTGCCGGTGCGGCACGGTGTGCATTGCCCGCAGGACTCGTGCTTGAAGAAGTGCATCAGGTTACGCGCTGCCTGCGTGGCGCTGTCGTGGTCGGACAGGATCACCACCGCGGCCGAGCCGATAAAGCAGCCGTAGGGCTGCAGCGTGTCGAAGTCCAGCGGGATATTGCCCATCGACGCCGGCAGGATGCCGCCCGAGGCGCCACCCGGCAGGTAGCCGTAGAACGCATGGCCGTCGAGCATGCCGCCGCAGTATTCGTCGATCAGTTCGCGCACCGTGATACCCGCCGGCGCCAGATGCACGCCGGGACGTTTCACGCGCCCGGACACCGAAAACGAGCGCAGGCCCTTGCGCCCGTTGCGCCCCTGCGAGGCAAACCACTCGGCGCCCTTCTCGATGATGTCGCGCACCCAGTACAGGGTCTCGAAGTTGTGCTCCAGCGTGGGCCGGCCGAACAGGCCCACCTGCGCCACATAGGGCGGGCGCAGCCGCGGCATGCCGCGCTTGCCTTCGATCGACTCGATCATGGCCGACTCTTCGCCGCAGATATAGGCGCCCGCGCCGCGGCGCAGTTCGATCGTCGGCAAGCAGGGGATTGGCGGGTCTTGCTGCAGCCGCCGCAGTTCTTCCGCCAGCAGCGCGCGGCAACCGGCATACTCGTCGCGCAGGTAGATATAGATCGCTGACACGTTGACCACCGTCGCCGCGATCAGCATGCCTTCCAGGAAACGGTGCGGATCGCGTTCCAGGTAGACGCGATCCTTAAAGGTGCCGGGCTCGCCTTCGTCGATGTTGATGGCCATCAGCCGGGGGGCGGGCTCGTTCTGCACGATGCGCCACTTGCGCCCGGTCGGGAAGCCTGCGCCGCCCAGCCCGCGCAGGCCGGAGTCCTCCATCGTGCACAACACGGCGGCCGGATCCAGGTCGCCGCTGGCGAGGGACTTCAGCAAGCCATAGCCGCCGTCCTTCTGGTAAGCGTCGTAGCCGATATAGGGCTCGGGCGCATGGCGCACGGCCTTTGCCTGCACGGCGGCGTCGATGGCCTCGGCCGTGGCAGCATCGACCGGATTCTGCCCGACCAGCGCCGCGGGCGCCTTTTCGCAGCGGCCGATGCAGGGCGCGGCCACCACGCGCACTTCAGTGCCGAGCACCGCGGGCAGCTTGTCGATCAGCGCCTGCGCGCCCGCCAGCTCGCAGGCAATGCCTTCGCATACGCGCACGGTCAGCACCGGCGGCGGCGTGATCTGGCCGTCGGCGTCCTCGCGCACCACGTCGAAGTGGTGGTAGAAGGTGGCGACTTCATAGACCTCGGTCATCGACAGCCGCAGTTCGCTGGCCAGCGCCACCAGGTGCGGCATCGCCAGCTGGCCGTAGCGGTCGTTGATGCAGTGCAGGTGTTCGATCAGCAGGTCGCGCCGGCGGGGCATGTCGCCCAGCGCCACGCGCACTTCGGCCAGCGCGGCCGCGTCTACCTGCCTGCCCTTGGGCTGGCGGCGCTTGCGCTGCCGGCCGAGCCCCGTCGCCTCGAGTGGAATGACAACCTGGTTCATGGCGTGCCTGGATTCTGTTTGTGGGGTTCCGATGTGCAATCAGGAAGGCGCCCGGCGGGCCGCCCTCCTGTCGCGCTTTGTAGTTGTCGTATTGTGCTACCGGGCGCGGCGTCTGTGCAGGCATCGCAGCCGCCACGTCCGGGTCCTGCCGGCGCCGGGGGGCGCCGTACTGCTTTCTTCATCAGGTCAGGTCTTCCGGCACGGTACGGTAGCCCATCGGTGCCGAGGCATTGGCATGCACATATTTACGGGCATGGGCCTCGCGCATCGGCTTGAGCACGAACAGCGCCATTACCGCGGTCAATGCCGCCATGGCGGAGGCCACCATGAAGACCGCATGCCAGCTGCCCGTGACAGTGGTGATCACGCTGGAGAACGGCACCAGCAGCGCGGCCGTGCCCTTGGCCGTGTACAGTAGGCCCGCGTTGGTGGCGGCAAACTTCGGCCCGAAGGTGTCGCCGCAGGTGGCAGGGAACAGGCTGTAGATCTCACCCCAGGCAAAGAACACCACGCCTGTCAGGATCACGAAGGCAACCGGATGGTGGCCGTACTTGGACAGCAGCAGGATGCCGATGGCCTCGACCCCGAAGGCAAAGAACATGGTGCGTTCACGGCCGATATGATCGGAGATCCAGCCGAAGAACGGGCGCGTCAGGCCATTGAGCACGCGGTCGATGGTCAGTGCGAAGGTCAGCGCCGGCAAGGTCAGACCGAGGATCGAGATCGGGGCGTCGTGCAGGCCGAAGTCCTTGGCGATCGGGCCGAGCTGGGCGGTGGCCATCAGGCCGCCGGCGGCCATCATCACGAACATCGCGTACATGACCCAGAAGATCGGCGACTTCAGCACCTCGCGCGGCGAAGCGTTGTAGGTTGCGGCAGCCTTCAGCGTGGACTTGACCTCGCTCAGGATCTTGGCCGACGGCGGGTACAGGGCCATGCCCAGGATGAACACGATCAGACCCTGGCCAAGACCGAACCACAGGAACGCGGCCTCATAGCCCGAAGTCTTGATCATGTTGGCAATGGGCACCACGGTCAGCGCAGAGCCCGCGCCGAAACCGGCTGCGGTAATCCCCGCTGCCAGGCCCCGGCGATTGGGAAACCATTTCAGCGCGTTGCCCACGCAGGTGCCATACACCGCGCCCGCGCCAAGGCCGCCGATCGCCGCCGCGAAGTAAAGCATGGGCAGCGAGGACGCCACCGAGTTCAGGGCCCACGCAATCGCGCACAGCAGGCCACCGCCCACCACCACCGGGCGCGGGCCGTACTTGTCGACCAGGTAGCCTTCAATCGGCACCAGCCAGGTTTCCGTCACGACGAAGATGGTGAAGGCCACCTGGATCGCGGTGCGGCCCCAGTGGTACTTGTCGTCGATCGGGTTGACGAACAGCGTCCAGCCGTATTGCATGTTGGCGATCATCGCCATGCAGATCACGCCGAATACCAGTTGCACCCACGGCGACGCAAAGCGCGACGTGGACTCCCTCTGCTGCAATTCCATGATGTCTCCTTATAGCGGCTTGCCGCCAAGGTGGAAGATGGGCGCCTATAGACGCCTCTGCGTGACTCTCAGTCAAAGAACAGCTGAGCCGTTCTAGTGCTATACGGTATGTGATATATCAGGTAAGTCAAGCGTATTCGTCGCGGCCCTGCAGCATGAGCCCGCGGTGAGCGACGCCTGGCTGGCCGTTGCTGCAATGCGACTGGTGCGCACACTGCATCAATGGCCGGTCCGACAGCATCCGGAGTCGTTAGAAATCAAGCAGTTGCCACGCATCGGCGCATCAATCCGCCGACTGCTGGCACCCGCAAGAATGCCGGGGATCGCGCTTGGGAAAAATCGGGAAAACGATGAGTTGGGGAAAGTCCCTAGATGCATACATTAATGTATGGCGACGCATGTATGGCCTTGGGAACGATGTCGGAGGAGGCGCTGCAGGCACGGCAGGGAGCTGCCGGATCGGGACAGGCGGCGCAAGTAAGGGTTGCGCGGGGCGATCACTGGCAGCGATCAGGAGGAAGGGGGTGGCGGCCGCAGGTTCGCGCGGAACCCTGCCCTGGCTCGCGGCGAATGCCGCAGATCAGGAATCAACCGGGGTACTGCCACAAGGGATGCCGGCCGCTACAACCCTTGCCAGATGCGCTGTTCAGCGCGAAAGGCGCATGGCGCCTGCGCGCATTACGCGTAAGCCAGTTCACCGGCAGCGGGCACGATGCGCGACGGACTGGCGCGGCCCACGCCATCGCTTTCCTGGTTCGAGCCCAGGCCGGCGAAGCGACCATGCTCCTGCGCGGTCACCAGCACGTCCATCGGCAGGCGCGTGGCCAGCAGCGTGGTCACGCCGACACCAGCAGCAATCAGGCCCAGGCCAAGAGCGAAGAGAAGAGCGACTTCCATTTGAAAACTCCAATAGCATTGTGGTCAGGAGTTTTCATTATATGCTGCGCTGCACTATGTGTAAATATCCTGTATGTGATATATCAGTAGAAGTTTTGCACTAATACAACGAAAGTCGCCCCCATGCCCCAGATGAGCCTATGGCCTCACACCGTGGTCGTTTCACGACGCGCCACTGGTGGCTCCTGATACTCCTGGCCACGCAAGGCATCCCAGATTGCCGCGGCATTGGGCTTGAGCGAACGGCTCTTGCGCCGAACCAGCATCACCGTGGAAGTCACCTGCGGACGCAGCGGCCGCATTACCGCCGCCGGATTCATGCCGCCAACCTGCGCACGCGACGGCACCACGCCGATGCCGAGGCCCAGCGCCACCATGCCGAACACCGCCGCAAAGTGGCCAAGCAACTGCAGCGAGCCCGCACGCACGTGATAGCTGCTGAGCGCCTTCTCCACCGCGGGCTGCATGCCGCACTGCTGGTCCAGGGCCAGAACGCGGGCATCGCTCAGGTCACCCCACCCCACCGCGTCGCGCATGGCCAGCGGATGCTGGGCAGGCAGGACGGCGTGGTAGGCATCGACGCACAGCGGTTCACAATAGAGGTCATCGCTTGGCTGCGGATCGGTGGCAATGCCGAAGTCCACCTCGCCGCTGCGCACGCTCTGCAGCACCGACTCCTGCGAGCGGTCCTTCAGGTGAATGGCAATCGCCGGCCACGCTTGCCGGCAGCCGGCCAGCCACGTCGGCACCGACATCGAGCTGAGCACCGGATCCGAAGCGATCTGCACCAGGCCCTGGCACGGACGGCTGGCGCTCTGGCTGTCGCGCAGGGTCTGCTCCACCTCTTCGATCAGGTGGCAGATGCGCTGCGACAGGTGCTGGCCGGCATCGGTCAGTTCCACCTGGCGCGTGGTACGGTCGAACAGACGCTGGTCGATTTCATCTTCCAGTTCACGCACGCTGCGGCTGACCGCGGATTGCGTCAGGCCCAGTTCAACCGAGGCGCGCGTAAAGCTCTTGTGCCGCGCGACCGCGGCGAAGGCCTTCAGTTGGGGGAGCGAGATATTCATGACCTGCCCCCCTGCCCGGCACCGGCGTGGCTGAGACGGAGCCTGTCTTCAGGCATGGCGGGGTGTCGCGTTGCACGCACCATTGCGTTCAGTCCGGTCACGGTAGTCTCCTTGTGTTTTTTTGTCGTGGCTGTAGGCAGCCATCGTTGTTATCGGCCATGCTTGTGGCCATTGGCGGACTCCTGGCGCAAGCCGGAGGGCCGGATTCGGGGCGGGGCATGCCAATCCGACGATTGATGCTACTTGAATCTAAGATCAGCACTGCATAAAGTTTTTTATCGTTTATATAGTCAATCGTTTATATATTGCACGGGACGAGGATGAGGAACGCTACGCTGCGCCAGCTGAAGGTCTTTGAGACCGTTGCCCGCCATATGAGCTTTTCACGCGCTGCCGAGGAACTGCACCTGACGCAGCCCGCGGTATCGACCCAGGTGCGGCAGTTGGAGCACCACGTAGGTCTGCCCCTGTTCGAGCAGTTGGGCAAGAAGATCTACCTGACCCCGGCGGGCCATGAGATGCTGCATTACAGCCGCAGCATCATCCAGCAGTTCCGCGAGGCCGAAGACGCCATGTCCCAGCTCAAGGGCATCTCCGGCGGCCGGCTCAACGTGGCGGTGATCAGCGCCGGCGACTATTTCTTTCCGCGCCTGCTGGCCGAGTTCATGAACCGCCATGAAGGCGTGACGCTGAACCTTGCCGTGCATAACCGCGAGGAATTGCTGCACCAGCTGGCCGGCAACCTGACCGACCTGGCGGTGATGGTGCGCCCGCCCGAAGGCATGGACACCATCAACGAGGTCTTCGCCCCGCACCCCTATGTCATCGTGGCTGCGCCCACCCACCCGCTGGTGGGCCAGCGCAATATCCCGCTGGCGGCGCTGACTGACGAAGCCTTCGTTTCACGCGAGAAAGGCTCGGATACCTGGAATTCGATGCAGGAAGGCTTTGCTGGAAAGCTGTCCAATATGCGCATCGCGATGGAGATCAAGAGCACGGAGACCATCAAGCAGGCGGTGATCGCCAACATGGGCATCGCCTTCCTGTCGGCGCATACGGTCGGCCTGGAGCTGCAGGCCGGCAAGCTCGCGGTGCTGGACATCGAGGGCTTCCCGGTCATGCTCAACTGGTACGTGGTGCACCGCAAGAACAAGCGGCTGCCGCCAGTAGCGCTGGCGTTCAAGCAGTTCCTGATGGAAGACGGCGCGGCACTGATCCAGCGCATCACCGGCGTGGAAGGTTTGATCAGCCAGAATGCATAAACGATTGATTATGGTTTTCCTATGAAACTTTAATTATCGTAAATCATTGAGGGTACCTATGCTTGTCTCAACCCAACCGCTACAGCGCATCTCAGGAGACGAGCATGAACCAAGTCCAGCAGGAAAGCCGCCAGGCCGCCGTCACGGTCGGCACCGATAACCAACCCATTCCGCGCGACACCCAGCTCGCCGCCTACAACGCTGCGTTTATCGAGCTGGGCCTGCGCTTCCGCTGGGACGCCGAGATGTATGAATGGCTGTGCGGCATCGAATGCGAAAAGGCGCGCGTGGCCCGCTATATCGAGGAACACCACGCGCACCTGCTGGCCGCCTATGACGCCGCCTTTCTGAGCGCGCTGATCTTCGAGAAGAAGAACGAATACCTGCGCGCGGTCGGTCATCTCAACTGAGGGGCCGGTCGGTTCACGGCGAGGCGCGCGAGCGGCCTCGCCTTTTTTGCCTGGCCCGCATGTCCCTCAGGCGAGGTCACCATGCCTGTGCACCGCGCAGTCGTCGTAAGATTCGGCATCAACACTCACGCGCCCGGCGCTTGCCCGGCTTGCCACCCGTTTCATGCCGACCCGACGCACCGACGAAGAATTTGCCCACGAACTGACCCGGCTGCTGAGCACCGAAGGCGTGTCGTCGCTGACCATCGGCGAGATTGCCCAACGCATGCGCTGCTCGCGGCGGCGCCTGTACGAAATCGCGCCAACCAAGGAAGCGCTGTTCGTCGGCATCTGCCGCGACGTGCTTGCTGACAACCTGGAAAGGGGCTTTGCCGCGGCGCGCCGCGAAAGCGATGCGGCGCAGGCAGTGTCCGCCTACCTGCATGCCGCGCTCCACACATCGGGGCTGAGCAAGGCCGCGCTGGCGGACCTGGATGCGATCGACAGCGGCCGGGCGGTATTCGACGACTACCAGCTGGCGCGCGTGCGCGGGCTGGAGAGCCTGCTGGACGCAGGCATGCGGCAAGGGCTGATGGCGCCGCACAATCCGCGGCTGGTTTCAGAAGCGATCCTGGGCGCCGCGCACCGGCTGCGCAACCAGCAGTTCCTGAAGGACACCGGCCTGAAGATGGGCGATGCCTTCAGCGAGTTCTACGAGATCATCCTGAACGGCCTGCTGTGCCGGCCAGGCACCGGCGCGCGCACGTCCCAGCCGCACGCCGGAAGGTAACCGCGCTCAGGCCACCTGCCGCTCCTGGCCGCCCCAGTAGCGGCCGCGGATGGCCTTGCGGTCGATCTTGCCCAGCGCGGTCAGCGGCAGCTCATCCACGAACACGACCTGCTTGGGCGCGTTGACCACGCCCTTGTGCTGGGTTACGTGGCCGATCACATCGGCCTCGGTGAGCGCCGCACCGGGCCGGGCCACGACCACGGCGATGACCGCTTCGCCCCACTTGGGATCGGGGATGCCGATCACCGCGGACATGGCGATGGCCGGGTGCAGCGCCAGGCAATGCTCCACCTCGCTCGGGTACACGTTGAAGCCGCCGCTGATGATCATGTCCTTGGCGCGGTCGACGATGTACAGGAAGCCCTCGCTGTCGCAACGGGCCATGTCGCCGGTATGCAGCCAGTCGCCGGCAAAGACCTTGGCGTCTTCCTCGGGCCGGTTCAGGTAGCCTTCCATCACCAGCGGACCGCGCACGCACAGCTCGCCGACCTCGCCCGGCGCGACTTCACGCAGGTCGGGGTCGAGCAGCTTGACCTAGTTGCCCGGGATCACCTTGCCGCACGAGCGCAGGCGTTCGGGGTTGTCCGGATCGTGGTCGCGCTGGCTCAGGTAGCTGATGCACATCGGCACTTCAGCCTGGCCGTAGACCTGCCCGAACACCGGGCCGATGCGGCGCAGCGCGTCAGCCAGGCGCACCGGCGCGATCGGCGCCGCGCCGTAGAGCACCAGTTCCAGGCTGGACAGGTCGGCCGCGTCCAGCCCGTCGCAATCGAGCAGGCCATAGATCTGCGTGGGGACCAGGAAGGTCAGGTTGATCCGTTGTTCGGCCACGCGGCGCAGGAAATCGGCGGGACTGAACTTGTCGCACAGGTAAATGGTGCCGCCACGCAGCAGCGTCGGCAGGAACAGGCTGCCGGACGCGTGCGAGATCGGCGTGGTCACCAGGTAGCGGATCTGCTCCGGCCATTCGTAGCTGGCCAGCATGTACTGCAGCACCGTTACCGTGGTCCGGTGCGTATGCAGGATGCCCTTGGAGCGGCCGGTGGTGCCGCCGGTATAGGCCAGCCGGCTGATTTCCGTGGGGTCGTCGCCCGGGACCACGGGCGAGCCATCGAACGCAGCCGCCGCACTGGCCAGGCCAGGCCCGAACTCGCCATCGTCAAGCGGCAGGACCTGCAGGCCGGCGCCGGCCGCCAGCACGCGCGCCCGCTCGGTGAAGCGGGCGTTGTCCACCACCAGCGCCCGCACCCCGGCATCCTGCAGCACGAAGGCGTGATCCGCTTCCGAGGCCATCGGATGCAGCGACACGTTCTTCAGCCCGGCCAGCTGCGCGGCGATGATGGCGGCGACCGCTTCGGCGCGGTTGCCCACCAGGAAGGCCACGGCATCCTGGCGCGCCAGCCCGCGGGCGGCAAACAGCCGCGCGACGCGCGCGCACTGCAGCGCGAGCGCCTCATAGCTCAGCGTGGTGTCGTCGCCGACGATGGCGGGCACGCCGGGCCGGGCGCGCAGCGCGGCCGCGTAGAGCTGGCCCACCGTTGCGCTGCCGTGGACCACCGCAGCGGCCGAAGCTTGACGGGTCATGTTGTCTCCTCGGATCTGTTTTTGTCAGGACTCCCAATGTAGGAGGCATTCGGTACTCAGTCAACGCATCTGGTACCGTAAAAACCAGAATCGGCCACGCCAAAGCGGCGCTGGAAGCGCACGCCGGCCACCTATTCGGGAAAACTCGGGGGACAAACGAGACCTGCGCAGCCACCCCGGCCGGGGCCGCCACGCAAACAGGAAACGGCCAGGACCAGGGCCTGGCCACCGGGCCGACGCGCTGAGCGGCTGGCCCGGGATCACGGGGAAGGCACGCGCCTCAGGCCTGTTCCTTGACCTGGTTTTCCAGCTCCACCAGCCGCTTCTTCAGCGCCCGCTCCTCCTGGAAGCGCACAGTCTCGTCGCGGATCACCGCGACGATGCCGGTGATGGCGCCCGCGTCATCCTTGAGCAGCGCCACGGTAAAGGCGATCGACATGGACTTGCCGTCCTTGTCGACCGCAGGCACCTTGAGCAGGTCGTGGCCGTAGCGCGTGATGCCGGTCGCCATGGTCTTGTCATAGCCCTCCCAGTGCCGCCCGCGCAGGCGCTCAGGGATGATCAGGTCGAGCGACTGGCCCATGGCCTCGGCCTGGGTGAAGCCGAACATGCGCTCGGCGGCGGGGTTCCATAGCGTGATGGCGCCCTTGGCATCGGAGATGATGATGGCGTCGCCGATGGCGGACACCAGTTGCGCGTAGTCGATCTGGTCTGTCATGGGGATTCCCTCGTTATTACCAGGGCCGGTCGGCGCCGGCCTGTCATGGCCATCAAGGTAGCGTGCCTCATGGCCACGCTGCAAGCAAAAACGCCGGGGCCCGCTATGCGCGAGACCCCGGCGTACGCTCCGGCACAAGTACCGGCGGGCAGCGTCAGATCACCTGGGACTCGCGCAGGCGCTTGATGTCGTCCGCACCGTAGCCCAGGCCCGCCAGCACTTCATCGCTATGCTCGCCCAGCAGCGGCGACCCGGTGATCTCCGGCTTCATGTCGGAGAACTTGATCGGGCTGCCCACCGTCAGGTAGGTGCCGCGCTCCTTGTGCGGGACCTCGGTGATGCTGCCGCTGGCGCGCAACGACGGATCATCGGCGATTTCCTTCATCGACAGCACCGGCGAGCACGGGATGTCGAACTTGCGCAGGATGTCCACGGCCTCGTACTTGGTCTTGTCGGCCAGCCATTCCTCGATGGTGTTGAAGATATCGAAGATATGCGGCTGGCGTGCCTTGGCGGTGGCGTAGTTGGGATCGGAAATCCATTCTGGCTTGCCCAGCGCCTTGCAGATCGGCTCCCAGGCATGGCCCTGGATGGTGAAGTAGATATAGGCGTTGGGGTCGGTCTCCCAGCCCTTGCACTTCAGCACCCAGCCCGGCTGGCCGCCGCCGCCCGCGTTGCCGCCGCGCGGCACCACGTCGCTGAAGCTGCCATGCGGATACTGCGGGTACTCTTCCAGGTAGCCCAGGCGGTCCAGGCGCTGCTGGTCGCGCAGCTTGACGCGGCACAGGTTCAGCACCGCATCCTGCATCGACACGGCCACCTTCTGGCCCTTGCCGGTCTTGTCGCGGCCGATCAGCGCCGTCAGGATGCCGATGGCCAGGTGCATGCCGGTGTTGGAATCGCCCAGCGCCGCGGCGGACACCGTCGGCGGACCATCCCAGAAGCCGGTGGTCGAGGCCGCGCCGCCAGCGCACTGCGCCACGTTCTCATAGACCTTCAGGTCTTCATAGTGGTGGCCGTCGCTGAAACCCTTGACCGAAGCCACGATCATCTTCGGGTTCAGCTCGTTGATGCGCTCCCACGAGAAGCCCATGCGGTCCAGCGCGCCCGGGCCGAAGTTCTCGACCAGCACGTCCGATTCACGGATCAGCTGCTCCAGGATCTTCTTGCCTTCCGGCTTCTTGGTGTCCAGCGTCAGGCTGCGCTTGTTGGAGTTGAGCATGGTGAAGTACAGCGCATCGACATCCGGGATGTCGCGCAGCTGGGTGCGCGTCACGTCGCCGGAACCGGGGCGCTCGACCTTGATCACGTCGGCGCCGAACCAGGCGAGAAGCTGCGTGCAGGCGGGCCCGGCCTGGACGTGCGTGAAGTCGATGATCTTGATGCCGTTGAGCGGGAGGTTCACTTTCGATCTCCTATTGGATCAGAGGGGTGAAATTCGGGTGAATTACTTCTTGGCCGAGCTTTGCGGATTCAGATTGGTCAGACGACCGCTTTCGGTGCCAGCAGCCGGGTCGATGACGGCGTTGACCAGCGTGGGCTTGCCCGAGCACAGGGCTTCGTTCACCGCGGCTTCGAGTTCCGCCGGCGTGGTGACGTTGTGGCCGACGCCACCGAACGCTTCCATCATCTTGTCGTAGCGCGCGCCCGGGACGAAGGTCGTGACCGCCGGATCCTTGCCGCCGGTCGGATTCACGTCGATGCCCTTGTAGACGCCGTTGTTGTTGAAAATGACGATGCAGACCGGCAGGTTGTAACGGCAGATCGTCTCGACTTCCATGCCCGAGAAACCGAACGCACTGTCACCGCACAGCGCCAGCACCGGCTTGTTGGTCTCGACCGCCGCGGCCACCGCGTAGCCCATGCCCACGCCCATCACGCCCCAGGTGCCTACGTCAAGGCGCTTGCGCGGCTCGTACATGTCGATCACGGCACGGGCGTAGTCCAGCGTGTTGGCGCCTTCGTTGACAAACGAGATGCTCGGGTTGGCCTTGACCACATCCTTCAGCACGTTCAGCGCGCCGTGGAAGTTCATCGGCGAGACATCTTTGGACTTGGCCAGGGTCTCGGCCATCTTCGCCAGGTTCGTGTCCCTGCGGTCGGCCACCGCGTTCAGCCACTCGGCGCCCGGCTTGGCAAAGTCATTGCCGACCTTGTCGAGGATCGCCGACACGCACGAACCAATGTCACCCACTACCGGCGCGGCGATGGCAACGTTGCTGTCCATCTCGGTCGCCGCGATGTCGATCTGGATGAACTGCTTCGGCTTGCCCCAGGTCTTGCCCTTGCCGTGCGACAGCAGCCAGTTCAGGCGGGCGCCGACCAGCAACACCACGTCAGCTTCAGCCAGCACATACGAGCGTGCGGCCGAGGCCGATTGCGGGTGCGTATCGGGCAGCAGGCCCTTGGCCATCGACATCGGCAGGTATGGAATGCCCGTCTTCTCGACCAGCGTGCGGATATCCGCTTCGGCGCGTGCGTACGCGGCACCCTTGCCCAGCAGGATCAGCGGGCGCTTGGCGTTCTTCAGCAGCGCGACGGCACGGTCGATCGAGTCTGGTGCAGGCAGTTGGCGCGGGGCCGGATCCACCACCTTGATCAGCGACTTGCGGCCCTTTTCTGCTTCCATCGACTGGCCCAGCAGCTTGGCCGGCAGGTCCAGGTACACACCGCCCGGACGGCCCGACACGGCGGCACGAATGGCACGCGCAATACCGACACCAATGTCTTCAGCGTGCAGCACGCGGAAGGCAGCCTTGGCGTGCGGACGGGCGATGGCCAGCTGGTCCATCTCTTCGTAGTCACCCTGCTGCAGATCGACGATCTCGCGCTCGCTCGAGCCGCTGATCAGGATCATCGGGAAGCAGTTGGTGGTCGCATGCGCCAGCGCCGTCAGCCCGTTCAGGAAGCCAGGCGCGGACACGGTCAGGCAAACGCCAGGCTTCTGCGTGAGAAAGCCGGCAATCGCTGCTGCGTTGCCTGCGTTCTGCTCGTGCCGGAAGCTGATGACGCGCATGCCGTTGGCCTGCGCCAGACGAGCCAGATCGGTGACCGGAATGCCGGGCAGACCGTAGATGTTTTCGATGCCATTCAGCTTCAGCGCGTCGATGACCAGATGAAAACCATCGGTTTGTGCCTGATGCTCTTCTGCGGCGTGACGCTGCAACTCGTTTCCGACTTCTGCCATGGTTGCTTCCTTCTATGCAAATTGACTGGGGTTGGAATTCTTTTATTTCAGGGTGTCTTCCGCGGTGGTGCTCCCAACCCGCTTGGCTTCGACGACTTCGGACATGTCTTGGTCTCCTCGTTGAATTCTTGGGACGGGGCTCTCTCGCCTTCTCGCCCTTTACTGTTGCTACACGTTTGCCTTGCGGCGCCCGATCGTTTCCGTTGCTCTTGATGACATACGGTATGTGATATATCAGAACGACGCAAGAGGAATTTCCACTAGTTCTTCAAGTTTCGTCGATGCGGCGCAGCAATCTTGCAGGCAACTACGGCTAAATCAGCGCATTTCCTGAAAGGACGCCATTCATGCGCAATCGGCACAGATTCCGGGCCATGTCGAAGCCTGGAAATCTCATCTGGATTACGCAGCAAGATATATTACATACCAAAATTCCAGCGGCTTTCCTGCCCTCTGGAACACGTTGCCACGCACTGGCGTCCTCCGCGAACACCAGCGCGTCCACTAATAGAAATGATCTGACCTCACTCCGAAGCCCGGCAGACTTCGCCAGGCTCCCCTACCCTCCAGACTGGGACTACTCCCCCTGACGCGGCGACATGCCAGCCAGGAACGCGGCGTCGGACACGCGCACTGCATCGGCATGCCCGGTGATAAAGCGCTTGCGCATGGGCGCCAGGAACACCTTGGCGGAGATCCCCGCCGCAATCGTCACCACCGCCGCCACCGAGAACACGGCTCCCCAGCCGCCATAAGCCGACAGGATCGATGCCAGCGGCACCACCATCGCCGCCGTGCCCTTCGCCGTGTACAGCGTGCCCGCATTGGCCGCCGCGAACTTGCTGCCGAAGGTATCGGCGCACAAGGCCGGGAAGATCGAGAAGATCTCGCCCCAGAACAGGAAGGTCAGCGCCGCGAAGAACATGAACCAGTACGGGTTGTGCCCCATCTGCATCAGCCCGAGCAGCGCCAGGCCTTCGCCGATGAAGATCACGAACATGGTGTTCTCGCGCCCGAACCGGTCCGACAGGAAGCCGCACAAGGGCCGCGTAAAGCCATTGCACAAGTTGTCGATCGACAAGGTCATGGTCAGCAGCGGCAGCGTCATGCCCAGCATCGTCACCGGCATCGAGGCGAAGCCGAAGTCCTTGGCGATGGGCCCGAGCTGCGCCGTCGCCATGATCCCGCCCGCCGCCACCGCGACAAAGCAGACGTAGATCAGCCAGAACACCGGCGTCTTCACCATCTGCCCCGGCGAGAACTCGACCGGATTGGTCAGCACCGCCTTGGCCGCCACCGCGCCCTTGGGCGCCTTAGGCTTCACCAGCAGCAGTGCCAGCACGAAGATGCACACGCCCTGCAGGATGCCGAAGGTCAGGAAGGCCTTTTCATAGCCCGAGCTCTGGATCATGTTGGCGATGGGGATCACCGTGATGGCCGAGCCGGCACCGAAACCGGCCGCCGTCAGCCCGGCTGCCAGGCCGCGCTTGTCCGGGAACCACTTCAGCGCGTTGCCGACGCAGGTCCCGTAGACGCCGCCCGCGCCGATGCCGGCAATCACCGCGGCCGCATACAGCTCCGGCAGCGTGGTCGCATAGGCATTCATCACCCAGGCCAGTCCCGCACAGATGGCCCCGCCCGCCACCACCGGGCGCGGGCCGAACTTGTCCACCAGCCAGCCTTCCAGCGGCACCAGCCAGGTTTCAGTCACGATAAAAATGGAAAATGCCACCTGGATAGCGGACGTGCCCCAGTGATGCTTGGCGTCCATCGGTGACACGAAGAGGGTCCAGCCGTACTGCAAGTTCGCCACCAGCCCCATGCACACCACGCCGATTGCAAGCTGGATCCAACGGTTCTGCAGCCCGCGGCCGTTCACGTTGCCGTGACCGGCCGAGGCCGATGCTTCAAATTGCGCCATCTGTCTTGTCTCCTGGTACCGTTTGTTTGTGCCTCGACGGGCACATCAGGGCTTTGTGGGTTGCCCTTCTCACATCTAGACCGGCGCCTGGCATTGCGGCACATGAAGTCGTGGATTCATGCTACCTGAAGCTTAATTTGACAGGTCTTAAAGTTTTTTATCGTATCTATTCACGATCATTTATATATGACTGAACCGGCATGAATTGCCTGGCGGGCTTCCATAGCGGCTCGTCCATGGTCCGGCGCCCGACCAGATGCCTTCGGTCCGTACCAGCAACGAAAGCCAGCGTCGCCCCGCAAGAGCGGGGGCGACGCTGGCTTGAATAAAGCGCGAACGGATCCGGAATGCTCACCTCAGGCCGGGGCTTCCTCCAACTGCCGCAGCAAGGCGTCGACACTGCCCTTGGCGTCGCCAAACCACATTCGCGTGTTGTCCTTGTAGAACAGCGGGTTGTCCACGCCGGCGTAGCCCGCCGCCATGCTGCGCTTGGACACCACCACGGTGCGGGCCTTCCACACCTCCAGCACCGGCATGCCGGCAATGGGGCTGCCTGGGTCTTCCAGCGCGCCGGGGTTGACGATGTCGTTGGCGCCCACCACCAGCACCACGTCGGCCTTCTCGAAGTCGTCGTTGATCTCTTCCATCTCCAGCACGATGTCGTAGGGCACGCGCGCCTCGGCCAGCAGCACGTTCATGTGCCCGGGCAGGCGGCCCGCCACCGGGTGGATGCCGAAGCGGACATTGACCCCCTGCGCCCGCAGCCGCCGCGCGATCTCGCTGATGGTGCCCTGGGCCTGCGCCACCGCCATGCCGTAGCCTGGCACGATGATCACGTCGCTGGCGTCCTTGAGCAGGTTGCCGACTTCCTCGCTGGACACCGGCAGCACCTCGCCCTGCTCGGTCGCCGCGCCCTGCGCCTGCACCGCGCCGAAGCCACCAAGGATCACCGACAGGAACTTGCGGTTCATCGCCTTGCACATGATGTAGCTGAGGATGGCGCCGCTCGATCCCACCAGCGCGCCGGTGATGATCAGCAGGTCGTTGCCCAGCATGAAGCCGGTGGCCGCCGCGGCCCAGCCGGAGTAGCTGTTGAGCATCGACACCACCACCGGCATGTCGGCGCCGCCGATGGCCAGCACCAGGTGCGCGCCGACCAGCAGCGCGATCCCAGTCATGATCGCCAGCGGCACCAGCCCCTGCTGCGCGTCGGGCGCGCTCAGGAAGGCATAGCCCAGCCACACGCAAACCAGCAGCGCGATGGCATTCAAGGCATGCCGCCCGGGCAGCAGCATGGGCTTGCCGCCCATGGTGCCCTGCAGCTTCAGGAACGCGATGATCGAGCCCGTGAACGTGACCGCGCCGATCAGGATGCCAAGGTAGGTCTCCACTTCATGGATGGCCTTCTCCGCGCCGGTGAGCGCATGGCTATCCAGGTAGTTGGCGTAGCCCACCAGCACCGCGGCCAGGCCGACGAAGCTGTGCAGCACCGCCACCAGCTGCGGCATCTGCGTCATTTCCACGCGCTTGGCCAGCATGGCACCGGCGATGCCGCCCACCAGCATCGCGCCGATGATGATGGCGATGCCGTCCGGGCTGCCCGCCAGCACGGTGGTCAGCACCGCGATCACCATGCCGGCGATGCCGAGCAGGTTGCCGCGGCGCGCGGTGCCGGGGTGGCTCAGCCCGCTCAGGCTGAGGATGAAGAGCGCACTGGCGCCCAGGTAAGCGATATTGCTGATTCCGGATGGCATCCCTGTCTCCCCCCTCTAGTCCCGCTGGAACATCTTGAGCATGCGCTGCGTCACCAGGAAGCCGCCGGCGATATTGATGGTAGCCAGCAGCACCGCACTGCCAGCAATCACCGCCGTCACCAGCGACGGCTTACCCAGCTGCACCAGCGCCCCCACCACGATGATCCCGCTGATGGCATTGGTCACGCTCATCAGCGGCGTATGCAGCGCGGCGGTGACGTTCCACACCACCTGGTAGCCGACAAAGATCGCCAGCACGAACACCGTGAAATGCGCCATGAAAGCCGGCGGCGCGACCGCGCCCAGGCCCAGCAGCGCAGCCGCCGCGATGGCCAGCGCGAGCAGCGTCGCGCCGGTGCGGCTGCGCGGCGGCTCGGCCTCGGCCTGCACCGGCGGCGGCGCGGCCGGCGCCTGCTGCTGCGGGATCGCCACCGTCAGTGGCGGCGGTGGCCAGGTCACCGTGCCCTGGTGCAGCACCGTGGCGCCGCGGATCATCTCGTCGTCCATGTCGACCACGAGCTGGCCGTCCTTGCCCGGCGTCAGCTCCGTCAGCAGGTGGCGGATATTGGTGCCATAGAGCTGGCTGGCCTGCGCGGCCATGCGGCTGGGCAGGTCGGTGTAGCCGATGATGGTCACGCCGTGCTGCCGCACCGCTTCGCCCGGCACGGTCAGCACGCAGTTGCCGCCCTGCTCAGCGGCCAGGTCGACCACCACGCTGCCGGCGCGCATCAGGCCCACCGTGCCGGCCTCAAGCAGCTTGGGCGCGGGCCTGCCCGGTATCAGGGCGGTGGTGATGATGATGTCGACCTCGCGCGCCTGTTCGGCAAAGAGACGCATCTCGGCTTCGATAAAGGCCGGGCTCATCTCCTTGGCATAGCCGCCGCCGCCGTTGCCGTCCTCTTCGATCTCGACGGTCAGGAACTCGGCGCCCAGGCTTTCGATCTGCTGGCGCACCACCGGCCGCGTATCGAAGGCGCGCACCACCGCCCCCAGGCTGCGCGCCGCGCCGATGGCCGCCAGCCCCGCCACGCCCGCGCCGATCACCAGCACGCGCGCCGGCGGGATCTTGCCTGCGGCCGTGATCTGCCCGGCGAAGGGCCGACCAAACGCATGCGCGGCCTCGATCACCGCGCGGTAGCCCGCCATATTGGCCATCGAGCTGAGCGCATCCAGCTTCTGCGCGCGCGAGATGCGCGGCACGCAGTCCATCGCCAGCACGGTTGCGCCGCGCTGCGTCAGCCGCTCCAGCATCGCCATCTGCTGCGCCGGCCAGACAAAGCCGATCAGCGTGGCATGCTTCTTCAGCAGCGCCGCCTCTTCCACGCCCAGGCTGGGATGGACCTGCGGCGGGCGCACCTTGATCACCACATCGACCGAAGCCCACAGGCTGGCCGCGTCGACAATGGCCGCACCGGCGGCGCTGTAGTCAGCGTCGGAGAACGACGCTTCCTGGCCGGCGCCGGTCTCCACCACCACCTGGTAGCCCAGCTTGAGCAGTTCCCTGACCGAGTCGGGCGTGGCGGCAACGCGCCGCTCGCCCGGGTGGACTTCGCGTGGCACACCGATCGTCATTGGCATGGCATTCACCGTTTTATGGAAGGAATCGGGCGCCGGCTCAGCCGCGCACGTGGTTGACCAGCGAGCCGATGCCCGCGATCGCCACCTCGACCACCGCACCGTCCTTCATCGACCCCACGCCGATCGAGGTGCCGCACGCAATCACGTCGCCGGGCATCAGCGTCAGGTCCTGCGAGATCCGGCTGACCTGTTCCTCGGGCGAGAAGACCATGTCCGACAGCGGGTAGTTCTGCCGCTCGACGCCATCGAGCCGCGTGATGACGCTGGCGGCTTTCCAGTTGAAGCCGCAGACAATGGCCGGGCCGATGCAGCCGAAGGTGTCGAAGCCCTTGGCGCGCGTCCACTGCGGGAAGTTGGGGTCGGCCGTGATCAGCTCGGCCGCGGTCACGTCGTTGACGACGGTGTAGCCAAAGATATGCGCGCCGGCCTCGGCCACCGACACATTGCGCGCCTTGCTGCCGATCACTATGCCCAGCTCGCCCTCATAGACGATCTTGCCGTCGTAGCTCTTGGGGCGCAGCACGGCATCGCCCGGCCCGGCCAGCGACGAGGCCGGCTTGAGCAGGAACAGCGGATGCGTGGGCACGGGCTTTTCCAGCTTGCGCGCGAGCGCATGGAAGTTGTTCCACAGCGCCACCACCTTGCCCGGCGCACAGGGCGCGAGCAGCGTCAGCAACGCGCGGTCATGCACGGCCCCCGTGGGGGCTGGGTCGTTGAAACCGTCGCCGTCATATTCGATGACACGGTTGCCATCGGCTTCGTCGATGCGGCCATGGCCGATGCTGCCGTCGGCGCGGCGAAAGCGTATCCAGGTTTGCACAGCATGCTCCTTGCGCAGGCAAAGGGAGACCCTGCCTGCTCCGATGTCGGTTGCAGGATCTTGGAAGAAATGGGATCGCGGGCGGCTCGCGCCCGGAATCGTCATTCCCGCACAGGCGGGAATGACGTCAGGCTTGCGTCATACCGCGCCGGCCAGCTTCATCGCGGCGATCTGCGCGGGCGAGCGCCCCAGCCACTCGAGGATCTCTTCGGTATGCTCGCCCAGCAGCGGCGAGCGCTCGATCTCCACCGGCGACGCCGAGAGCGTGATCGGGCAGCCCAGCTGCACGTAGCTGCCGCGCTGCGGGTGCTCCAGCTCCTTCAGGTAGCCGCGCTGGTACAGCGACTCGTCCTCGATCAGGTCTTTCATCGACAGGATCGGGCCGCACGGCACATCGACCTCGTTGAGCGCCGCCATCACGTCGAACTTGCTGCGGCCGCCGGTCCATTTCTCGATCACGGCAAAGCAGTCGGCCAGGTGTTTGAGGCGTGCCTCGGGCGTGGCGTAGTCCGGATTGGTGATCAGGTCCTCGCGCCCGCACAGGCGCATCAGCGGCTCCCAGCCCTGCGGCTGGATGATGACGTAGACATAGTCGTTGGGGCCGCCCGGCGCGCAGCGCAGCGCCGCGCCCGGCTGGCCGCCGCCCGAGGCATTGCCGGCGCGCGGCACGTGGTCGCCGAACTCATCGTTGGGGTACTCGCGCAGCGGGCCGTTGGACAGGCGCTGCTGGTCGCGCAGCTTGACGCGGCACAGGTTCAGCACCGCGTCCTGCATCGCCACTTCCACGCGCTGGCCGCGGCCGGTATGCTCGCGCTGCAGCAGCGCGGCCAGGATGCCGACCACGCAATGCACGCCTGTGCCCGAATCACCGATCTGCGCGCCGGTGACGGTAGGCACGCCTTCAGCATCGCCCGTGGTGGAGGCCGAGCCGCCCATGCACTGCGCCACGTTCTCATACGCCTTGCAGTCCGCGTACGGCCCCGGGCCGAAGCCCTTGATCGAGGCATAGACCAGCCGCGGGTTCAGGTCCTGCAGGTGGTCCCAGTCAAAGCCGGCGCGCTCCAGCACGCCCGGCCCGAAGTTCTCGATCAGCACGTCGCAGCGCTGGACCAGGTCTTCGAGCAACGCCTTGCCTTCGGGCGTCTTCATGTTCAGCGTCAGGCTGCGCTTGTTGCTGTTGAGCATGGTGAAGTACAGGCTGTCGGCATTGGGCACGTCGCGCAGCTGGCTGCGGGTAATGTCCCCGCGGCCGGGCATTTCCACCTTGATCACGTCCGCGCCCAGCCACGCCATCAGCTGCGTGGCCGAGGGGCCCGCCTGGACGTGGGTCATGTCCAGGATGCGAACGCCTTGCAGTGCCTTGGTTTCCATTTCGGATGTCTCCTCGGGCGATGGTTTCACTTGTATATGGTCTGATTCCTGGTGCTCGGCGCGTACTCACTCGGGTCCGTTCCGGCCTCTCGATGACATACGGTATGTGATATATCAGAAGAGAGCAAGAGGAGTTTGCCCGGTGGGACACAAATTTCGACGATGCAATGCAGCAATCGGCCGGTTTCGCCTATCGGAAGTGGGGAAACTTAGGGAAATCCCGAATCAGCCAGCCAGGATCTTTTTCGCATTGATATATCACACACCATAGCGCGAAACGCTCGCCCGCCATCCGGAAACGCACAAAAGCAAAACGGCGGACCCAAGTCCGCCGTTTTGCCGCCCTGCCCCGTCCGCCTTCAGTCGAGAAAATCGCAGTGCCGTTCCACGTAGTCAGCCAGGTCCAGCGAATGCTGCCGCACCAGGCGCTCGGCCAGCTCGGTATCGCGCTTCTCAAGCGCCTCGATGATGCGCAGGTGGTCCACGATGGAGCGCGCCGCCCGGTCGCTCTGCGAGATCGTCATCTTCCGGATCGCGCGCACGTGGATAAAGATATTGCGGATCGTGTCCATGATGATGTGCGACTTGGACAGCTGCACGATCGCCTGGTGGAACGCGATATTGGCGTCGGAATACTCTTCGATATGCTCGGCCGGAGTGGAATCACGGAAGCTGTCGAACATGCTGCGCAGCTGCGCGATCTCGGCATCGGTGGCGTTCTCCGTGGCCAGCCGCGCCGCCATGCTTTCCAGCGCGGCCCACATCTGGATCATCTCCACGATCTCGCGCTTGGTCTTGCGCATGATGTAGATGCCGCGCCGGGGCACGGTGCGCAGGAAGCCTTCCTGCTCCAGCAGCGTCATGGCTTCGCGGATGGGCGTGCGGCTGACACCCATGGCCTCGCTCAGCACCCGCTCATCGAGGCGGATCTCGTCGCGCGACTGGTAGATGTCAGCGTCGGCGATGGCCTGGCGCAACATGGCGTAGGCCTGGTCGCGCAGGCTTGCGCCGGCGTTGATCGGTTGCACGGACAAGGCCAGCCCGTTGGGCTGGACGATGGATTGGCTTTGCGCAGACATGAATGAGCTCGTGTGAGACCAGCGGCAGGGTGGCCGGAATGGCTACCCCCGCATTGCCGCACAGCTTAGCAAAAACGCCTGACCCATTACGAAAACGCATCAAACAATGCGTTGTTGTCATGCATCGGCACAGTAGCGGTGCGCGGTCTGTCGTATATGGTATATCACTATCGCCCTGCCTTTCTCGCTTCGCAAGCCCGGCGCACGCCATCTTGGCGCGCCTGGCGTGCGCCAGGGGATACCTGACCCGGCGGTATCCCCTGTTTCCAGCCGCGCTCAGGCAGCCAGCTTGGCCATCGTGTCGCGCTGCTTGATCAGCCCCAGCACGGCGTCACACATCGGCGTGGGCTGCGCGACCAGGCGTCCCATTTCCTGCACCACGGTCAGCAGCGGGTCGATTTCCATGGCCCGCCCGGCCTCCAGGTCCTGCAGCATCGAGGTCTTGTGCGCGCCCACGGCACCGGCGCCGTCGATGCGCCGCTCCACGTCGACGCGGAACTTGACCCCGAAGCGCTCGGCGATGCCCTGCGCCTCCACCATCATCTGGCGCGACAGCGCCCGCGTGGCCGGGTCGGCGGTGATGACGTCGAGCGTGGCATGCGTGAGCGCGCTGATCGGGTTGAAGCACAGGTTGCCCCACAGCTTGAGCCAGATCTCGTCGCGGATGTTGTCGCGCACCGGGGCGTCCAGGTCGGCGGCCATCATCATTTCGCTCAGCCGGGTCACGCGCGCGGAGCGGCTGCCATCCGGCTCGCCCAGCGGAAACTTCTTGCCGTAGACATGCTTGATCACGCCGGGCGCAACGATCTCGGCCGCGGGATATACCACGCAGCCGATCGCCCGCTCCGGCCCCAGTCCCTTCCATTGGCGCCCGCCGGGATCGACGCTTTCCAGCGTGCTGCCGGCCAGCTCGCCGCCATGCTTGTAGAAGTACCAGTACGGAATGCCGTTGACGCCGGTGACAACCGCGGTTTCCGGCCCCAGCAGCGGCTGCATCTGGTCCACCACGCCCGGCACGGAATGCGCCTTGAGGGTGATGAACACATAGTCCTGGTGCCCGAGCTCGCGCGGGTCGCTGGTGCATCGCACCTTGGCCACACGCTCCTCGCCGTCGATCTGCAGCTTGACGCCATGTTCCTGCATTGCCGCGAGATGGGGGCCGCGCGCGACGAAGCTGACCTCCGCCCCCGCGCGCGCCAGCTGCGCCCCAACATAGCCGCCGATGGCGCCCGCACCGTAGATACACACTTTCATTGCTGTCTCCTTGATGGCCCGATTTAGATGCTTTGATATATCACATACTATATTCCATAGAGGCGCATGGCAACCGCGTCAAGCAAGCATTATCTTTACGGATCACACTGCGCGGGCAAGCGGCGCTGCGCTAACATGACGCCTGCATGTGCCCCGGGCGGACCACCGTCTGGCGCCAGCCTGCAACCTGACACCCGGAGCCCTCATGGAAGCGTCGTTGGCATTGCTGCAGGACCCCGCCGCGTGGGCGGCACTGGCCACCCTGGTGGCCATGGAAATCGTACTGGGGATCGACAACCTGATCTTCATCTCGATCCTGACCAACAAGCTGCCAGAAGCCATGCGCGAGAACGCGCGCAAGATCGGCATCAGCCTGGCGCTGGTGATGCGCCTGGGCCTGCTGGCCACCATCGCCTTCATCGTCAAGCTCACCGAGCCGGTGTTCACCATCCTGGGCCAGGGGCTGTCGTGGCGCGACATCATCCTGATTGCGGGCGGCGCCTTCCTGGTCTGGAAAGCCACGCGCGAAATCCACCACCATGTCTCGGCGGACGAGGAAGCCGAGGAAGGCGGCGCGGCCAAGGCGGTGCAGAGCTTTGCCTCGGCCATCGGCCAGATCCTGGTGCTGGACCTGGTGTTCTCGATCGACAGCATCATTACCGCGGTCGGCATGACCGAGCATGTGCAAATCATGTTCGTGGCGGTGATCGCCGCGGTGATGGCGATGCTGTTCGCGGCCACGCCGCTGGCCAACTTCATCAACCGTAACCCGACCATCGTGATGCTGGCGCTGGCCTTCCTGATGATGATCGGCATGACACTGGTCGCGGAGGGCCTCGGCACCCATGTGCCCAAGGGCTATATCTATACGGCAATGGCGTTCTCGGCCGCGGTCGAGGGGCTGAACATGCTGGCGCGGCAGCGGCGCCAGCAGCGCCGGGCCGGCGGGCAGGCGCACTGATGTGCGGCGGCGGCCGCTTGCAGCCAGGCTGCGGGCGGCTGCCTGTAACAGAGGGTGTCCGAACTTTTCGCGGACGGCGGCGTCTCTTACAGTTCTGCACAACCCCCGGACAATAAAAGGACGCTCTCGCCACATGATGAACCGCCGAACCCTGCTGGTCTCCGCCACCGCCTCCGCCGCGCTTGCCGCACTGGGCATTACCCCGTCGGTGCTGGCAGCCAGCCGGATCAAGCTCGGCGACGCCCAGCCATTCGGTTTCGACGCCCTGATCGAACGCGCCCGCGCGCTGGCCGGCAAGCCCTACGCGCCGCCGCCGTCGCCGCCCGCGGACGTGCTGTCCCGCATCGACTACGACGCCCACGGCAAGATCCGCTTCCGCACCGACGACGCGCTCTTTGCCAGTGGCCCCGGCCAGTTCCCGGTTACCTTCTTCCACCTCGGCACGTATTTCCGCACGCCGGTGCGCATGCACGTGATCGAGAGCGCCAAGGGCGGCCCCGCCAAGGCCCGCGAGATCGTCTACGACGACGCCTACTTCGACATGCCGGCCGACAGCCCCGCGCACAAGCTGCCGCCGGGCAGCGGCTTTGCCGGCTTCCGCTTCCAGGAAAGCCGCCTCGGCGACCAGAAGACGCGCGACTGGCGCAAGAACGACTGGGTTGCCTTCCTCGGCGCGTCGTATTTCCGCGCCATCGGCGACCTGTACCAGTACGGGCTGTCCGCGCGCGGCGTTGCCATCGACGTGGCCGAAGCCGGCAAGTCCGAGGAATTCCCGGCCTTCACCCATTTCTGGTTCGAGACACCCGAGGGCAACGGCGATACCGTCACGGTCTATGCCCTGCTGGATGGCCCCAGCATCGCCGGCGCCTACCGCTTCGTCATGCAGCGTGGCAAGGCCGTGATCATGGATGTGGAATGCGCGCTGTTCCTGCGCAAGGATGTGGGCCGGCTGGGGCTGGCGCCGCTGACCTCGATGTTCTGGTTCTCTGAAGGCATCAAGGGCATCGCCGTCGACTGGCGCCCGGAGGTGCACGATTCCGACGGCCTGGCGCTGTGGAACGGCGCCGGCGAGCATATCTGGCGCCCGCTGAACAACCCGCCGCAGACCATGGCCTCGGCGTTTTCCGACGATAACCCGAAGGGTTTCGGGCTGCTGCAGCGCGACCGCCTGTTCGACCACTACCAGGACGGCGTCAACTATGAGCGCCGCCCGAGCCTGTGGGTCGAGCCGCGCGACGGTTGGGGCGCCGGTTCGGTGCAGCTGGTTGAGCTGCGCACCGATGACGAGATCCACGACAACATCGTCGCCATGTGGGTGCCCAAGGCCCCGGCCAAGGCCGGCAGCACCTACCGCCTGCGCTACCGGCTGCACTGGCAGGCCGACGAGCCCTTCCCCTCGCCGCTGGCGCGCTGCGTGGCCACGCGCCTGGGCAATGGCGGCCAGCCGGGCCAGCCGCGGCCCAAGGGCGTGCGCAAGTTCATGGTCGAGTTCAAGGGCGCGCCGCTGGAAAAACTGCCCTTCGGCGTCAAACCCGAGGCCGTGCTGACCGCCTCGCGCGGCACCTTCTCCTACGTCTTCACCGAGGCCGTGCCCAACGGCGTGCCGGGCCACTGGCGCGCCCAGTTCGACCTGACCGCCGACGGCAACCAGCCGGTCGATATTCGCCTGTTCCTGAGGATGAACGGCAAGCCGCTGTCCGAGACCTGGCTCTATCAATACCATCCGTTCCAGTCACCGGCGGGCTGAAGCGCCCGGCACTGCCGCGCGCCGGGCCCTTTACCCCATATTGCGTCGCCGTGATGTCAGCCGCGCACGAGCGGGTATGATGGCTGGCTACGACAGTCCAACCGCATCAGCCAGCCTCACATGATTTCTCAAGAGTTCGCCGGCGCCGCCGAGAGTGGCCAGGCCGCATCGCTCCCGCGCTCAGAGCGCGCCTACCAGCAACTGCGCGCCGCCATCCAGGCCGGCCAGCTATCCCCCGGCACGCGGCTGCGCGAGGTGGAACTGGCCGAATCCCTGGGCCTGTCGCGCACGCCGGTGCGTGAAGCGCTGTCGCGGCTGGAGTCCGAAGGGCTGGTCGTCAACGAGCCCAACCGCGGCATGATGGTCACCCAGCTCGACGCCAGCATGGTCAGCGAGCTGTACGTCATGCGCGAAGTGCTGGAAGGCACCGCCGCCGCGCTGGCCGCGCGCCACGCCACCGACGTGGAGATCTCGCTGCTGCGCGATATCGTCGAGCGCGACCTAGCCATCGCCGACGACCCCGACCGGCTCGCGCTGAACAACCGGCTCTTCCACGAAACCCTGCACCGCTGCGCCCACAACCGCTACCTGCTGAAGACGCTGCGCTCGCTGCATGAGTCGATGGCACTGCTGGGACGCACCACGCTGGCGGTGCCGGGACGCGCGCGCAGCTCCTACGAAGAACACATCTCGCTGGTCGAGGCGCTGGAAAAGCGCGACCCGGCACTGGCCGAGCAGATCGCGCGCCGGCATATCCAGCAGGCCTACAAGGTGCGGCTGTCGCTCTGGATCCAGGAACAGTCGGGCAGTTGATCTGCCAGGCGGCTGTCGGCAGTATCAGGCCGCCTGGGTCCGCGCCGTGCGCAGCGTACCCAGGCTAAGCACGGCCAGCGCCACCAGGATCAGCATCACCGCACCCAGCGTCTGCGGAGCGATCTGCTCGCCGCCCAGCCACGCACCCATCGCCAGCGCTACCGGCGGGTTCACATAGACATAGCTGGCCGACAACGTCTGGCTGACCGTGGACACCAGGTACATATAGGCAGAGAACGCCACCAGCGACCCCGCCACCACCAGGTAGGCCCAGGCCCAGCCGGCCTGCGCGCTGACCGATGCCGGCCACGGCTCCTGCCGCAGCGCCGACAGCACCATCAACACCGCGCCGCCGATCAGCATCTCCGCTGCAAATGCCGCTGCGCCCTGGGGCAGCTCAAGCCGGCGCGCCAGCTGCGAGCCGAAGGACCAGCTCGCCACGGCCAGCATCAGCGCCACCACGCCCCCGGTACTGACGCGGAATTCCGCCCCCGCGGTCAGCACCAGGATGCCCAGGCTGCCGATCGCGATCGCCACGTACTCATACCATTTCGGCCGGTTGCCGAAGCAGGCACTCCAGATCAGCGCGAAGATCGGCATCGACCCGATCATCACCGTGGTGGCACCGGAAGAAATCGTCTGCTCGGCAATCGCGGTCAAGCCCATGCCGCCCACCAGCAGGAACAGCGCCGGCACCGCGCAGTTGCGCAACAACCGCCACGACGGCATCGGCGTGCCCCGCCACGCCAGCCAGGCGGCCAGCAGCAGGCCCGCGCACAGGAAGCGCGTGCCCATCATGAACAGCGGCGGAAAGCTCTCCAGCGTAAAGCGGATCGCCAGGTAGGTCGTGCCCCAGACCACATAGGTGATCAGCAGGCACAGCAGGACAAGCGGGGGCATGGTCGGGAATGCGTATTGCGAAGGCATCCACGATAGCCCCCTGCCACGTCCCGGCCAAACGAAAAGGTCTGGCAAGCCTTGCGAAAGTTATTCACAAAGCACGCAAAAGCCACGGGCAAAACAAAACCGGCCGCGTCTGCCCGGGAGGGCGCACGTATGGCCGGTTCTACAACGCAGCCCGCAACGGGCCGCAACTACTATGCTGCAAACAATACTTTAGCCGTTGGCGTAGACCACCTTGGCCTTGCGGGCCTGGGTCTGCAGGCGCTCGATCACGCTCTGGACGAAGGCAATGGCGCGCTTCACGTCGTGGGCGAAGCCCAGGCTTTGCGTACCGAGTTCACGGTCGATCAGGTCGCGTTCGAGTTGGTCAGTCAGCTTGATATCGGATTGGGTGTTCATGGCGTCCTTCCTTTCGGGATTACCCTTATGGGGTTTTCCCTGATTGTAGCAGAGGAATTGTCGCAATGCAGCATTAGGTGAAAGTACGTATGTGGGGGCGCAACGATTTGTGAGGCGCGAAACCCTTGCCATGGAGTGGCTTGCAAGCGGCTGAGTGTGCGTGGCTACACACCGCCAGCCTGGAACGAAGGGGGACCTTTGCTATCAGGTTCGGCAGCGTTTAGTCCACGAGGAAACGTTCGCACAGCAGGGCCCAATACGCCGCACCGACAGCAATGTTCCCATCATTGAAGTCGTAGCCGGGATTGTGGACCGAGCAGCCTCCGGCCTTTCTGCCTTCGCCGTTTCCAATCCACAGGTAGCAGCCAGGTACGGCATCCAGCATGAAGGCAAAGTCCTCACTGGCGGCAATAGGCGACGCCTGGCAGTTGACGTGGCTCGGGCCCAGCAACTCCACGGCAACCTGGCTCGCGAACGCCGTTTCAGCCGGCGTATTCACCAGGACTGGATACCCGCGCTGATAATCGACCTGCGCCGTGACGCCATAACTCTGCGCCTGCGCGGATACCAGGTCCCTGACACGCTGTTCGATCCGCTCTCGCACATCGCGGTCCAGTGCGCGGACACTCAGCCTGAGCACGGCGTGCGAGGGAATGATATTGGAGACGGTACCGGCCTGGAACGCGCCCACGGTAATGACCGCCGCTTGCAGCGGATCGACATTGCGCGCCACGATGGTCTGCAAGGCCATCACGATGGAGGCGCCGGCCACGACAGGGTCGGCCGCGTGGTGCGGGATCGCCGCATGGCCGCCTACGCCTTCCAGCGTGATGGTGACGTTGTCGGCCGAAGCCTGCGCCGCGCCCTCACGCAACAGCAGACGGCCCGATGCGGTGCCCGGTACGTTGTGCATGGCGAAGACGGCATCGCAAGGGTACTTCCTGAAAAGTCCGTCCTCCATCATCTTCTTTGCACCGCCCAACCCCTCCTCTGCCGGCTGGAAGATAAGGTTCAGGGTTCCACTGAAGCCGCCGCGCCGGGCGAGATACTTTGCTGCGCAAAGCAGCATGGTGGTATGCCCGTCATGCCCGCAGGCGTGCATCACGCCGGGATGGCAGCTGGCATAGGGGAGCCCTGTGGCCTCCTCCATCGGCAAGGCATCCATGTCGGCGCGGATGCCAAGGCTGCGGTGGCCCGTACCGCGTCGCAGCCGGCCGACGACCCCCGTTGTCCCCAGCCCGCGCTCGACCTCATAGCCCCATTCGGCGAGCAGGCTGGCCACGATGTCGCTGGTGCGATGTTCCTCGAAGCCGAGTTCCGGATGCCGGTGCAGGTCACGGCGAACTGCTACGAACTCTTCGGCGCTATCCCGCAGCGCGGCCAGGATGGGATGCATGGCGTCCTTATTGTGGCTGCAAGCCGATGGCACGTGCAATGCCGCGGTATTGTTCAATGCTCTGCTGATAGGCCTTCTGACTTTCCGCCAGCGACACCGGCCTGGAAGCAGGCAGGTTCGCGGCATCCAGGCTGGCGCGCACGGAGGGGTCGGCCAGCGCATGCACAATCGCGTTGTGCACCGCCTGGACGACAGGCTCGGCAGTGTCCTTCTTCACGAAGATGCCAGCCCAGGTTGAATAGTTGAAGCCTCGCAGCGCCTTGCTCTCATTGACGCTGGGTACCGACTTCACTGCATCCACTCGCGTAGGCGACAGTACGGCCAGCATCCGGACCTGGCCGGTGCGCATGCGTTCGATATCAGGCTTGCCAAACGGCGAGATGAAGATATCGACGATTCCGCCAACGAGGTCCTGGATCACGGGCGCGCCGCCCTTGTAAGGCACGTGAGTCATCGGCGCTCCGATGGTCTGGGACATGTGCGCCCCCAGGAGGTGATAGAGCGAGCCGATGCCGACGCTGGCATACGTCAGTGGTTTGCCGGCCTTGGCTGCCTGCGCGGCATAGGCGGCGAGTTCGTCGACATCCTTTACCGGCAGATCCCTGCGCACCAGGATGGCAAGATCGACAGTGCCGACCATATGCACCAGCCTGAAATCTTCGCTCCTGAATTTGATTGCGGCATTGGCCAGCGGGGTAGTAATGAGTTCGCCGGGCCCTGCCTGCAATAGCAGGTGGCCATCGGCCGGTGCATGAAGGACCTTCTGCGCGGCAATCGCTCCACCAGCTCCCCCGAGGTTCTCGACAATGACCGGCTGCCCGAACTGCCGGGCGAGGGACCCGTTCAGATTCCGGGCAACAACGTCGGAGAGACCGCCCGCCGGGAACGGCACCATCAGCGTTACCGGCCGGTCAGGAAAGCCGTGTGCCGGCGCCAGCCCGGCAAAAAGCAGTGCTGCAACCAAGCCGCCGAACCAACGGCGGCCAATGTTCTTGAATCGGGTCATGGCGGTCTCCTCAATACGTGTTCTTGTGGAATCGGATCGTAAAGCGCCGTCCAGCATGCGTCCAATGCATTATCAGTCTAAAATTTATTCAAAAATCTCATCTATAAGTGCACAATGCATCTCAAACATCTCAAGCATCTGCTGATGGTGGCGGATATGGCGTCCTTCAGCCAGGCGGCACAACGCCTGCACCTGACCCAGTCCGCGCTGAGCAGGAGCATCCAGACGTTGGAGGACGAACTGGGAGGCCGCCTGATCGACCGGCACGGCAAGCGCAATGTGCTGACCCCATTGGGGGAGCTGACTGCAAACCGGGCCCGGCGCATCGTGTTCGAAGAAGCGGAATTGCACCGCAGCGTCGAACTGTTCCACCACCACCACCTGGGTACCATCCGCGTCGGGCTGGGCGCGGGGCCGGGCGCAGTGCTGGCGACGCCGTTTCTCCGATACATGGCCAGGCACCATCCCGGCATACAGGTCAGCGTGTCGCTTGGTACTTCCGATGCGCTGATGATCCAGCTGCGTCAGCGATCGCTTGATGCAGTCATCGTGGAGGTGAGCAGCGTGGCGCCAGCAACGGACCTTCGCCACGAACTGCTGAACGCGTTGCAAGGCCGCTTTATCTGCCGCACAGGACATCCGCTTGTGCAACAGGCTGCCGGCGGAGACGCCGTATCGTTTGACGATGTCATGCGTTATCCGCTGGCTTCCGCCCCGCTCAGCACGGAAGTCGCGCGCAACCTTGTGAAGCGCTTCGGACCACGCGCGGATCCGGAGCATTGCCTTAGCCTCAGGTGCGAGAATGTCCGGAGCCTGGTCGAAGCTGTGCTGGATTCCGACGCGATACTGTTCAGCATCGTCGCCGCAGTGCGTGCGGAGATTGCCGAAGGGAAGCTATGCGAACTGGTCACGACCCCAGCGGTCGATGATGGCCCCCGCTATGCCTTTTTTACCCTGGCGGGGCGAACCGAGGCACCCAGCATGGAAATATTCCGGAAATTCATGGACGAGCATTTGCGTGACTAGCCGCCAAGCGAGCCGTCATCTCCTGGCAGCCCGTGCTGACGGTGAAACGCATCATGTGGACCGCCGGTGACCACTGAGCCGGCATATAGACAGAAAACGTCAATCAGTACGCGCCTTTTCCAGGGAGCCTGCTGGCTACTGGTCCGGCTCGCCTCGATTAGCGTAATGGGTGGGACTCACGCCATTGTATTGGCGAACCCATCGACTGAAATTCGAGACCGCAGCAACTCTCGAGAGATGGGGTAGCCGTCCGATACCATCGCCAGAACGGAAAGCGGATGACGGGGGCAGCCGCATGCGATGGCGATGCGCCAGAGGTCAGCGACTGCGTCATGCTGTGGTTCTGCAAGTCCTTCTCTTATTGCGATCGCTTCAGCGAAACCGTCCGGGGCACCGTATATTCCAGCAGCCCCTCGACGCCGTTCTCGATGCCGACGCCTGACTGCTTGTGGCCGGCCATGGGCTTGTGGGGCCCAAGGGTGTGAATCTGGTTGACCCAGACGGTACCGGTGTTGAGCCGCAACGCGACTTGCATGGCGGCCTGCGCGTCGCGGCCCCAGACCGAACCGCCCAGTCCGTATTCGCTGTCATTCGCACGCGCGATGGCATCGTCAACATCGCGGAACTTGAGCAAGGGCAGGATCGGGCCGAAGGGTTCTTCGCGGACCACGCGTGCGCTGTCCGGCGGGTTGTCCACCAGCGTGACAGGAAAGAAATAGCCACTTCCGTCCGCCACTTCGCCGCCGGCAAGGATGCGATAGCCAGCACTGCGCGTGTCCTCCAGCAGCGCCTTCAGCCGCTCGAACTGGCGGCGGTTCTGCACCGGGCCAAGGTGGACGCCTTCCATGTCACCCGGGCCAACGCGCGTTTCCTGCGCCAGCCTGACGAGGGCATGCGCCAGCCGGTCATAGACATCCTCATGGATATACAGCCGCTTGATCGCCAGGCAGTACTGCGCGTTGTTGGCAAACGCGCCCCAGAAGATCGCAGGCGCGATGGCCTCGACATCGGCATCGGGCAGGACAATGGCGGCGTCATTGCCACCCAGCTCCAGCGTCAGCCGTTTCAGGTTGACCGCCGCCGAGGACATCACTGCACGGCCAGTCTGGGTCGAGCCCGTAAAGCTCAGCTTGTCGATGCCCGGGTGGGCCGACATCAACGGCCCGAGGGCGTCGCCGCCACTGATGACATTGAGCACGCCAGCCGGCAGGACGTCGCGCAGCAGTTCGCCCAGCTTCAACGTCGTCAGCGGCGTGAACGGCGATGGCTTGAGCACCATCGTATTGCCGGCAAGCAAGGCGGGCGCCACCTTCCACATCGCCAGCGCCAGCGGGAAGTTCCAGGGCACGATGCCGCCAACGACGCCCAGCGGCACGCGCAGGACACGAACCTGCTCCGTGGCAGACTCGCTGACCGTCTCCACCGGGAGTTCGAGCCTGGCCATCTCGGTGCACCAGAACGCCGCTCTTTGCACCTCCTGCCGCGCCTGGGCAAGGGGCTTGCCCTGCTCCCGCGTCAACAGCTGCGCCAGTTCCTCCAGGTTGGCGGTGATGGCCTCGCCGATCCTGACGACATATTGCTGCCGCGCCTGCAGCGGCAAGCCGGCCCATACCGGCGCGGCGCGCCGCGCGCTGGCCACGGCCTCGTCCAGCTGCGCTGGCGTCGCGTCGGGGGCTTCGGCAATAACGCGTTCCGTTGCGGGGTTGAGTACATCTAAGCCGGCCAGTGTCGGCGCGGCTTTGCCATCGATGGTCATGCTGAATCCAGCGGTGTCACCCATGATGATTGGAACCTCTTTTTAACCAAACGGATTTCGACAGGCCACACCGACGACACGCGGCTATCCGAAGCCGGGCCTGCGTCGCCGGGTGGCGGATTAGCGCTTCAAAGATCGAGGACAAGCAACGAGGATTTCGCGCGCGAGCAACAGGGCGTGAACTGGTTGCCGCAAGCGTGTTCTTCATCGGTCAGGAAGACGTCCCGATGATCGGCCTCGCCCTCCAGCAGGCGCGTCACGCAGGTCCCGCACGTGCCCTCCTCGCACGAGGTGTAGATGTCGACGCCGGCTTCGAGCAGCACCGAAGTGATCGAACGGTCCGCGGGAATATGGTAGACCTGGCCGGTGCTGGCGATCCTGACGTCGAAGGTGCTGTCATGCGAGGTATCGACGGGCCTGGCACTGAAGTACTCGTATCGCACCCGCTGCTTCGGGATTCCCGCTTGCTCGGCCGCGCGGCAAACCCATTCGATAAAACCGGAGGGGCCGCAGACATAGATCTCGTCATCGCTTCCCGCCTGGGCGAACAGCATGACGGGATCCAGCTTCTGCGCATCGCCCTGATCGTCGTAGTGGAAGGCGACTTGCTGCCTGTACGGGGATTGCTCGATACGGCTGCGGAACGCTGCCCTGTCCTCGCTGCGCGCACAGTAATGCACGGCGAAGCGGGTTCCCGACGCATGCAAGGCCTCGGCCATGCATAGCATCGGCGTGACGCCGATCCCCCCGGCGATCAGGATGCTGCGGGTGTCCGCTTTCAGCGGAAAGTGATTCCGGGGTGCGCTGATCTCGACGAGAGCGCCCGCCTCCAGCCGCTCATGGATGGCGACCGAACCGCCGCGCGAGGCGGGATCCCGCAGCACGCCGATCAGGTAACGGTGGCGATCAGACGGCGCATTGCAAAGCGAATACTGCCGCACGACTCCGGGAGCGACGTGGACATCGATGTGGGCGCCGGCCTCGAACGGTGGCAGCTCTCCCCCGTTCGGGTCGCGCAGCTCCAGGCTGATGATGTCGTCGGTTTCGCGGTTGCGTTGCGCAATGCGTACGAAAAGTGTGTCTTGGGTATTCATGGCGCGATGCCTTGCTGCAGACTGCGATGGGATGGCTACTGCATGACGCAGCGAACGGGAAGATGCTTGGGTCCGCCGACGAAGCAGGAGGCGATCATCTCCATCTCGCCCGCCGCTTCCACGCGTTGCAGGCGCGGAATCATTTCCTCGAACAGGATGCGTATTTCCATCTTGGCCAGGTGTTGGCCCAGGCAGACATGGGCGCCGAAGCCGAACGCCAGGTGGCGGTTGGGCTTGCGGTCGATGTTGAAGTCGAAGGGCTGGTCGAAGACCTCTTCATCCCGATTGGCCGAGCCGTAGCACAGCATCAGCCAGTCGCCCTTGCGAATCGTGCGTCCGCGGATCTCGGTGTCTGCCGTCGCGGTCCGCATGAAATGCCGGACCGGCGAGGCGATGCGCACTGCTTCGTCAATGAACTGCGGAATCAGCGACGGGTCGGCCTGGAGCCGGGGCAGCAGTTCCGGATGCTGGCTCAGCGCCCACATCGCAACCGCGGACGAGGACGATGTGGTGTCGTGGCCTGCGGTGGCAATGATGACGTAATACCCCAGCCGGCTGACCTCGCTGATCGGCTCGCCGTTGACGACGGCGTTGGCGAGCAGCGTTGCCACGTCATTGCGCGGATTGACCCGCCGCTCGGCGGTGACTTTTTCGAAATAGTCCCGGAAGTCCGCCACCACCGCCATCAGATTCTTTGCCATGGCGCCGTCATCCGCGCTCTTTTCCTGTTTGGCGCGTTTGAGTTCAGGATCCTCGCTACCAAAAAGCTCCTGGGTCAGCAGCAGCATCCGGGGCTCATCCTCAGGCGGCACGCCGAGGATGTCCATGATGACGTGCAGCGGATAATGCAAGGCAATGTCCTTGGCGAAATCGATGGTGTTGCCATCGCTTTGCTGCAGCTTGTCAACGATCTGCCGCGCCAGCCCGCGGATGCGCTCATCCAGCTTCAGGATGCTGTTAGGCATGAACCATGACTGCGTCAGCGCACGCAGGCCCTTGTGCTCGTCGCCATCCACGTGGACCAGCGCCTTGACGATGTTCGGGCGGCCGGTGGTCGCGATCACATGGTCGATCGAAGCCTTGGGCCGGCAGACGACGGAGTAGTCCCCGTTGTGGAAGAGATTGTGGTCGCGCGAGATGGCGGTCACGTCGGCGTGCTTGGTCACGACCCAGAACGGATCGAAACCGTCATTGACGGCGCGCCCCAGCGGATTGTTCTCGCGCGCCCACGTATAGGCCGCGTGCAGCCGGGCGGGATCGGCATAGGCGCCGGGATCGACCAGGACTTGCGCCACGTCGCCGGGAAGATCGAAATCGGTGTGGTTCATGGTATCGAACTGGATAGTGGGGTTGGGGCTCAGGGCAGCAGCACGGGCTTGACACACAGCCCCTGCTTTTGCTCCGCGACGGCACGGTTGATGTCGGCAAGGGGATAGGTCTTGACCAGCCTGTCGAAGGGGAAGCGTCCCTCGAGGTACAGGGCCATCAACTGCGGGATGAACACATCGGGATCGCTGTCGCCTTCGATGATCCCGCGATAGGTGAAGCCGCCGCGCATGACCTCGCGCAGCGTGCCCGGCAGGCCCAGGCTCGTCGCATGCGCGGGCGGCACGCCGACAATGCCGAAGGTGCCGCGCGGCGCCAGCAGCTTGGGCACCGCTGCGATGACCGCGGGGATGCCGCTGGTATCCAGCGCAAAGTCGACCCCATGGGGCGCAATGGCGCGCACCGCGGCAGCCAGGTCGGGGCTCTGGCCCGGATCGATTGCATGCGTGGCGCCGAGCGACAAGGCCAGGTCGCGCCGGCTGGCGTCGGGCTCGACCACGACCACCGTCCCGCATTTCTGCAGCACGGCGCCCATCACGGCACTGAGCCCGACCGCGCCTGCGCCCAGCACCACCAGCGATGCGCCTTCATGACATGCCATCGAGCGCATGACCGCGCCCGCGCCGGTCTGGACGCCGCAGCCAAGGGTGCCGGCGATCTCGAGCGGAACGCCGTCCGGCACCTTCACCACGTTGCGTTCGGTCGTCACTGCATGCGTCGCGAATGAGGACTGGCCGAAGAAGTTGCCGGAGATCTCGCCATTGCCGTCGCGCATCGCTTTGGAGCCATCGGCGCGCTGGCCGATGAAATTCAGCGCCGCCATCGCATGGCAATAGGCTGGCGCATGGCGATCGCACTGCGGACAATGGCCACAGGAGGAGAACGTGATGGCGACGTTGTCGCCGGGCTTCACCTTGGTTACGCCGGCGCCGACCCTCTCGACAACGCCGGCGCCTTCGTGCCCGAACACGGCCGGCATGGCGACGGGGAGCATGCCTTCGGCAGCGACAAGATCGGTATGGCAAAGCCCGGCGCCGACAATCCTGACCAGGATTTCCCCTGCCCCCGGAGGGTCTAGTTCGACCTCTTCGAGGACGAACGGCGCGCACGGCGCCCGTGTCACTGCAGCAGTGATTTTCATGGTGTCTCCGCGTGGTTTTATTGGCTGGGCTGCGTGGCCCGCCCGCTGCTTTTTTAGAATCAGAACTCTGGTTCTATTATTGGAAGACGGCGAACCCGCTTCAATGCGGGCTTTCCCCTACGGCAGAAATCGAGGTGGGCGCGACCGCGAGCAGATGCGTCTCCCGGGCCATGTGGCGCCTGTGCTGCATAATGCTGGCCTGTCCAGAATCAGGATTGCCGTTCCCATGGCTGCCACCCTCAAGCGCCAAGACGATCACAAGAGGCGCCAGCCCCGCGCCGCGCATGCCGCAAGCCAGGCAGAAACGGCGCCGGCGCTGCGCCCTCCCCGCCAGCTACGCAGCGAGGAAACCCTTGCCAAGATGATCCTGGCCGGGCGGGACCTGATCCAGCAGCACGCGAATTTCGATCTGGTCCTGATCAGCGATGTCATCCGCACCGCAGGCACCTCTACCGGAGCGTTCTATGGCCGCTTCAAGGACAAGGACGCCTTCATTGACTCGGTCCTGGAGGCCGCCTTTGTGGAAATGGAGGCCGAGGCGGACAAGACCATCCGGGACGACGAGGCCTGGGCGCAAGGCACGGCAACGGAATTCGCCGCCCTCATCGTCCGCTACTACGTCGACATGTGCCGACGGAACCAGGGCATGTTCAAGGCCGTGCTGCGCCACTTCGGCGCGCTCGAGCCGGAAGCCAACCCGATGCGCCGGCTGAATCGCAACATCCAGAGCGTGGTCGCGCCGACCCTCGCGCAGAAGATGAAGGCCCAGGGCCTGAAGGCTTCCGAGACAGAAGTCCGGATCGCCATGCAGATGGTGGTGGGCACGCTTACCCTGACCCTGCTGACCGACCCGGGGCCTTTACGTTTTGACGGGGATTTAATCGAGGCAAAACTAACGGAGATGATGCAGCGTTTCTTGCTGTTGCCTTGATTTGCACCCGGGGCGCGTCGACAAAGCGAAAATGTCGAGTCTTTCCTCAGCTACCAACTGTGGATCATCGCCGGTCACTTTGCTTCTTCAGCCACCCCACTGCCACCTCGACCATCGGGTGGTAGCGGTTGGCATTCCACGCCAGCGCCGCTGCCACCACCATGATGCGCTCTTTCAACGGACGAACGACGACGCTCTCCGGGGCCAGCTTGCGCATTGACGAGGGCACCAAGGCCACGCCTTGGCCACATCCAACGTAAGCGATCTGAGAAGTGATTGAGCGGACCTCATGCAAGACTCGTGGATTGAACCCGTGGGAACGGCAGACTGACGTCAACAGATCGAAGTAGACAGGGCTCCGCTCTCGGGACGACATCACCAGCGATTCGGTCGCCAGCGACCGAAGACTCACCCTGGACAGCGCAGCAAGTGCGTGATCTTTAGGTAGTGCCACGGCGAGCCGGTCTTCCGCCAGCGGCATCGTGGCGATGCCATTCCCCACCTCGCCATCGAGGCGCACGAAAGCCAGGTCAAGCTCCCCTGCCTCCAGGGCCGGGATTGCTTCCACACTGTCGATTTCCTTGACGAACACCGTCAGATGCGGGTGCGCCTGCTTGAGCGCCTCAAGCAAAGGGGGCAGCGTTTCGAGCATAGCCGAGGTCACGGCGCCGATATGCAGGACGCCGGACTGGCCGGAGGCGACCTCGCGCACGACCCGCTCCAATCGCTCGACCTGACCGGCGAACTGACGCACGGCCGGCAGGATCGCCGCGCCCGCAGGACTAAGCTGGGTGCCGCGCCGGGATCTCTCGAACAGTTGCAGCTTGAGCGCCTGCTCCAGCACCTTGATCTGCTCGGTGAGTGGGGGCTGCGACATGTTTAGTCGCTGCGCTGCGCGCCCAAAGTGCTGCTCTTCGGCAACTGCCAGGAACATCCACAGTTGCCGTATCAGGCGAAAGTCGATCGTATTGTTCATAGGTGTTACGCGACGGCCTTGCGCAGGCTCCAGGCTCGGAATCTGAAACAGGCGATGCGTCCAGGCGCGCGCCAACCCCATCTGTCCTGTTCCGAAAATCGTATCACAGAGATATTTAGTTCAGAATTTACATATTAGCAGGTCGATCCGATTATGGCTGGGTACCTTCATGAGACCCAGTGCAATGACCCAGCTCCCGCTACTCGACCGCCTTGCATCGCTAGACACGAACACCGTCTCCGATGCGCTCGATTTTCTTGGAATTTCCGGCGCGACTTACGGGCTTCGCCCTCTTTGGGACTGCCCAAAGATCGTCGGACGCGCCAGCACGATCCAGCTCGGCCCGAAGGCCGATGCGAATCCCACGGTACATCTCATCTCGCCGGTTATCGACGCGGTAACCACGGATGACCGCGTGCTGGTGATCGCCGGAGGCATGGATGGCATCTCCTGTTGGGGCGACATCCTGGCCAACGCGGCGCATGTCAAGCAGGTCCGCGGATCGGTCATTGACGGCATGAGCCGCGACATCGAGGGCAGCGAGGCCATCGGATACCCGGTCTATGGGCGGGGCGTGACCATGATCAGTGCTCGCAACAGGGTGATTCAAGTTGACTCCGGCACGCCTGTCCAGGTGGCTGGCGTAACCGTCCATGAAGACGATTACGTGATTGCCGACCGCTGCGGCACGGTGTTCGTTCCCGCCTCGCGCATTGAAGAAGTCCTTGACCTGAGCGAGCGCATCGCCAAGCGACAAGACGGCATGGTGGCCGCTGTCTGCGCCGGCCGCTCTGTGGCCGAGGTCATGCACGACAAGGAGTTCGAAGCCATCCGCGCCCAATAACAGACTTTCCCTGGAGCTCCCATGACAAATTCCCTCAAAGCCAGTGGCGAAGACCAGGAACTGGTCGCCCTCTTCGCCGGCCTGGACACCCCCGGCGTCTCGGACGCCATGGACAAGCTGGGCCTGCACGGCCAAGCCCTCGGCATCATGCCCCTGACTGACTACACGAAGGTTGTTGTGGGTCCGGCGTTCACCGTCAAGTACGTGCCAGCCAGCGTGCCGCCGGGCACCGTCGGAGACTTCATCGATGAAGTCGCGGAAGGCGATGTGGTGGTTATCGACAACGACGGCCGCACGGATTGCACGGTCTGGGGCGACATCATGACCCAGTACGCAGGGCTGCGCCGCATCGCTGGCACGGTCATCGACGGGGTCTGCCGCGATGTGAACAAGGCGCTGGGCGACAACTACCCTCTGTTTACTGCAGGCCGCTTCATGCGTACCGGCAAGGACCGCGTACAGGTCGAATCGGTAAACACCACGGTGGGGATTGGCACCGTGCGTGTGGCTTCGCGCGACATCGTCGTGGCGGACGCCAACGGCGTCGTCATCGTGCCGCGCAGCCGGGCGCGCGACGTCGCCGAGACAGCTCGCAAGATTGAAGAGACCGAATCACGCATTCGCGAGCAACTGGCGCAGGGCAAGACGCTGGGCGAGGCTCGGGCGGCGCTGGGTTACCACACACTGCAAAGGAAGGCCTGATGCCTACGATCAAGAGCTATGAAGCAGCAACGCTGGAGCAGGCATGCCGGTTGGGCACCTCCACGCTGTACGAGGCTGCCGGCCTGACCACCGGTTCCGTCGACCCGGCTATCCGCACGGTATGGCCTGGCGCATCGATCGCCGGCCCCGCATATCCCCTGGAATGCTCGCCCGGTGACAATCTGTCCATCCACATTGCCATGGAAAAGGTGCCGCGTGGCAGCGTGCTCGTTGTCTCGACCGGCGGCTTCGTTTCTGGCTACTGGGGCGAAGTGCTGACTGTGGCCGCCGAAGCCGCCGGCGTGATTGGCCTGGTCATTGATGGTGGCGTGCGGGACATCGCAGCCCTTACGGCGCGCCGCTTTCCGGTGTTCACCCGTGGCATCTCCATGCGCGGAACAATTAAAGCCAGTTCGCCATCGGTCGGCCAGCCGATCAGCTTTGCGGGTACGCCGGTAGCGGCCGGTGATTTGGCAGTGGCCGATGATGACGGCGTGCTGGTCATTCCGGCGGCCTACGTCGAATACACGCTGGCTCAGGGCCAGGCCCGCGCCGACAAGGAGGCGAAGATGATGGCCGCCCTGCGCGACGGCCAGAGCACGCTGGAGCTGATGGGCCTTACAGGCTGGAGGGACGAGAAATGACCGCGCCGGGCTACGGTTTGAACCGGTTCCTCGCTGCGGCGCATCCATCGGCGACCTACAAGGTCATGGACCGCGTGGCAATGCGCCGTGCCAGCGGTGCACAGGTCATCTCGCTATGCGCAGGGGAGCCGGACTTCGACACGCCGGAGCATGTGCTTGACGCCGGTATCGCCGCCATCCGAGCGGGACACACCCGGTACACACAAGTGGCAGGGTTGCGCGCATTGCGCGAGGCCATCGCCGCCAAATTTCATCGCGAGAACGGCTTGAATGTTGACTGGCGCGAAACGCTGGTGTGCAACGGCGGCAAGCAAGTGATCTTCAACGCTTTGGCAGCCACGCTCAATGAGGGCGACGAAGTCATCGTGCCCGCGCCTTACTGGGTCAGCTACCCCGAGATGGTGCAACTCTGTGGAGCCAAGCCCGTCGTGGTGTCGTGCGGCGCCAATAGCGGGTTCAAGCTCACTCCCCATGCCTTGGAAGCTGCCATATCCGGCCGCACGCGCTGGCTGATCCTGAACTCGCCCTCCAATCCGACAGGTGCGGTGTACAGCCGCGAGGAGCTTCAGGCGCTGGCCGAAGTGCTGTTAGCTCACCCCGATGTCCTGGTGCTCTCCGACGACATCTACGAGCATCTGATTTTTGATGGTATTGAATTTTTCACCATCGCTCAGGTCGAGCCCAGACTGCGCGAGCGCGTTCTCACCATGAACGGTGTTTCGAAAGCCTACGCAATGACCGGGTGGCGCATCGGCTTCGGCACGGGCCCCGGGTGGCTGATTGACTCCATGGAGAAGTTGCAGGGGCAGCAGACCTCCGGCGCTTCCTCCATCTCTCAACACGCAGCCTTGGCTGCGCTGACAGGACCGCAGGATTTCATTCAGAGATCTCGTATCGCTTTCAAGCGCCGGCGTGACCTGGTGGTTGAGCAGTTGAATCTGGCGCCGGGTCTGCACTGTGAAATGCCGCAAGGCGCGTTCTACGTATTCGCCTCGTGCGAGGGCCTCCTCGGCAAAACAACGGCGGCTGGCACGCGTTTGACGGGCGACGAGGACGTGGTCAACGCCATGTTGGATGAAGCTGGCGTGGCAGCGGTGCACGGCAGCGCATTCGGTCTGGGCCCCTATATCCGCATCGCTTACGCCTTGGACGATGCTTCGCTGAGACAGGCATGCGAGGCAATCCAGGGATTCTGCCAGGGGCTCGTCTGATGAATAGGCAACTACAGCTCCTGCAAACACGGAAAGCAGTACCAGCGCCCAGCCACCGAGGAGGCTGGCATGAGTGAGTTCAATATTGCAGCAATCCGCCAGGCCGCGTCTCGTTTGCAAGGGCGAGTGGTGCGCACCCCGCTGCTCGAGTCACCGATGCTCAGCGAGCGCTCGGGCTGTCGTCTATTCGTCAAGGCAGAAGCCCTGCAACTGACGGGTTCCTTCAAGATCCGCGGCGCGCTCAACAAGATACTGTCGATGGATGAGGCTTCACGGGGCGCTGGCATCGTCGCCTTCTCCGCAGGCAATCATGGTCAAGGCGTTGCCGCAGCTGCCCGCACAGTTGGTTGCCCCGCCGTGATCGTGATGCCAAATACGGCTCCGCGTATCAAGATGAATAACTGTCGGTGGTGGGGCTCGGAAGTGGTGACCTACGACCCGCAAACGGAGGACCGTGTCGAGGTCGCCGAAGGTGTCGCCCGGCTACGTGGAATGACTGTTGTTCCGCCATTCGATGACTACGACATCATGGCCGGCCAGGGGACGTGTGGCCTGGAGATCGTCGAACAGTTGAACGACTTACATGTCACGCCGGACATGATCGTTATCAACTGCAGCGGCGGCGGGCTGGCCTCCGGTGTCTCTGAAGCTGTTAAGGATGCTTTTCCTGACACCAAGATCTTAATTGCGGAGGTGCTCGGCTACGAGAAAGTCGCGCGCTCCCTGGCTACTGGCATACCGCAGCGCAATCCTTCGGTGCCGAAGACGGTTCTCGACGGCATTGCCGGTCCGACGGCAGGCGAGAAAACGCTCGCGGTGCTGCGTCGACACCAGGCCAAGGGGATAGGGGTAAGCGATGGCGAAGGGCTGGCCGGCGTTGCCGCCGCCTTCAAGATGCTCAAGATCGTGGTCGAACCGGGCGGTGCCGCGGCACTGGGCACCGTACTGGCAGGAAAGGTCGATGTCGCGGGAAAGAACGTCGTGGTCATCGCCTCTGGTGGAAACGTTGATCCCGCCGTCTTCTCCTCGGCACTGGAACGGTACTGACGCGCCTTGTCGCCAGATCCGACCCGCAGACACTCTCAATCGCAAACGACTCAAACCATCATGAACCCTGAACAACGACTCCAGGCTGCCGGCCTGTCGCTGCCCGCCGCTTACTCGCCGTCGGGAAACTACCTTCCCTTCAGGCGCGCCGGACAGTTGCTCTTCGTTTCCGGCCATGGACCGCGGCGCGATGACGGAACCTACGTTGCTGGCCGCCTCGTTACGCCTGACGATGTGCCGGCCGGCTATGCGGCTGCTCAACTCGCGACACTTAACATGCTGGCCGCCGTCAAGCTGGCGGTGGGCGACCTTGGCAAGGTGCAGGCCGTGTTAAAGGTCCTGGGGCTTGTCAACTGCACCGCGGATTTCAAACAGCATCCGAAGGTGATCGATGGCTGCTCAGACACGCTGGTCGCCGTATTTGGAGAAGCTGGTCAACACGCGCGCTCTGCCGTGGGCATGGCATCTCTCCCACATGGAATGACGGTGGAGGTGGAAGCGGTATTTCTCGTAAAGGATTAAGCGAAAGGAGCGTATGAACTGCCGCAAGCCTGTCCACCGATTGCCAGGGGGTGTCGCAGGAAGACACCTCCACCGTATCCAGGCACGACTGAATTCAACCACAGCCGGATAAACGCATTCGACGCATACATCATCTCGGAGACATTCAGAAATGAAAAAACATATCCTTGCTTTCTCGGTGACCCTGCTGACCATGGGCGCCGCCTGTGCGCAGAGCAACGACACGCTTGCCAAGATCAAGGCCTCGGGCAGCATTACCCAAGGCGTGCGCGAGGCTTCAGGTGCCCTGGCCTATACCTTGGGCAACGGTGTATATACCGGCTTTCACTATGACGTTTGCACCAACATCATCCGCGATATCCAGAAGCAGCTGGGTCTGTCGCACCTGGAAACCAAGTACGTTCCTGTGACTTCGGCCAATCGGATACCTCTTGTGAAGAACGGTACCGTCGACATCGAGTGCGGATCGACCTCCAACACCCAGGCCAGACAGAAAGAAGTGGCGTTCGGGAATACGCTCTATGTCGAGGAGGTACGCATGGCCGTCAGAGCCGATTCCGGTATCCACTCACTAGCCGACCTCAACGGCAAGACGGTCGTTACCACCACCGGTACGACGGCGTTGCAAGTGGTGCGCCAGAACAAGCGTGCCAGGAACATCGACTTCCGTGAAATCAGCGGCAAGGATCACTCCGATAGTTTCCTGCTCCTCGAAACCGGTCGCGCCGATGCCTTTGTGTTGGACAGCCAGGTCCTGGCCGGCAGTATCGCAATGTCGAGAAACCCAAAGAGCTTCAGGATCGTCGGTGAGGCTCTGTCGGTCGAGCCTATTGCCATCATGATCCGCAAGGATGACCCCGCCTTCAAGAAGGCGGTCAACGACAGCATCGCTCGCCAGGTCAAGGATGGCACGGTCGCCAAGCTCTATGACAAGTGGTTCATGAGGGCCATCCCTCCCTCGAACACCTCGCTCAATCTGCCAGCATCGGCCGCCACGAAGGCCGCGTGGGAAAACCCCAACGACAAACCCGCGGAGGCCTACAAGGCCGACTAGACGGGTCCGGCTGCTACTTGCACACCAGGCTGAGCCGAAGCGTTGCAGGTAGAAGCGCCACACACCCACTCCACCAGCCGGGTGTGGTGGCTGTGCATGCGTGCTGCGACATCGTGCCCTCGCGGGCACGCCACACTACCAACATAATCAGGAGCGTCCTATGGGAATCGATTGGGACTGGCAAGTCTATTTTCAGGACCCCGGAACATTTCCCACGTACTGGCAATGGATGATGTCGGCCTGGGGCTGGTCTGCCTCTGTCGCCGTGCTGGCGCTGATTATCGCCTTCTTCCTGGGGTCGATTATCGGCATTTTGCGCACGCTTCCCGACAGCCCCGTGCTGTCTGGATTCGGCGCCGCCTGGGTGGAGCTCTTTCGAAACGTTCCGCTGCTCGTGCAGATTTTCCTGTGGTACCACGTCATGCCGGTCGTCGTGCCCGCGATGAAGGGCTTCGACAACTTCACCCTGGTGGTCATCGCGCTGGGCGTCTATACCTCGGTGCGGATTGCCGAGCAGGTTCGGTCAGGGATCCAATCGTTGCCGCGCGGCCAACGCTACGCCGGCATGGCGCTGGGGTTCAGCACCTTGCAGTACTACCGCTACGTGCTGCTGCCGATGGCCTATCGGATCGTCATCCCGCCGCTTACGAGCGAGGCCATGAACGTGTTTAAGAACTCCTCGGTGGCTTTCTCTGTGTCGGTAACCGAGTTGACCTGGTTCGCCATGCAGGCAGGCGAAGAAACATCACGTCCTATCGAAATCTATGCTGCGGTGACGGTCCTTTACATCATCTCCGCTCTCTCCATCAACCGGATCATGGCCATCGTCGAAAGGCGTTCCCGCGTTCCAGGCCTTATCTCCTTGGCAGGCAGCGGAGGGCATTGAACGATGGAACTCGACCTTTCCTTCTATAGCTGGGAGATCATCAGCAACTACGTCCTCAAGGGGTTGTACTTCAGTGTGATCCTGACCGTGGTCGCTACGGCAGGCGGCATCCTGTTCGGCACCCTTCTGGCCCTCATGCGCATGTCGGGCTCGAAGGTTCTCGGAATCCCGGCGACGGTCTATGTCAACGGTATGCGCAGCATCCCGCTCGTCATGGTGCTGCTTTGGTTTTTCCTGCTCGTGCCGCTCCTGATCGGTAAACCGATTGGCGCAGAAGTTGCTGCAGTCATCACCTTTGTCGCCTTCGAAGCTGCGTACTTCAGCGAGATCATGCGAGCCGGCATTCAATCCATTCCCCGCGGCCAGGCATCTGCCGGTCACGCACTAGGCATGACCTACGCACAAAACTTGCGTGTGGTAATCCTGCCGCAGGCATTCAGGAACATGGTCCCCGTTCTGCTGACGCAGACGATCATCCTGTTTCAGGACACCTCGCTGGTCTACGCCATCGGTGCCAACGACGCCCTCAAGGGATTTGTAGTCGCTGGTACAACCAGGGGCCGTCCGGTGGAGAGTTACGTGCTGGCGACCGTCTTCTACTTTGTCGTTTGCTTTGCGTTGTCCTGCCTGGTCAAGCGCCTGCATCGGAAAATCGCCATCATCCGCTGAGCGGACGTTGAGGAAACAGCTATGTCTCAATCCATGATCGAAATTAAGAACGTCTCCAAATGGTATGGCTCCGCCAAGGTACTCCATGACTGCTCAGTCAGCGTCAACAAGGGCGACGTGGTAGTGGTATGCGGCCCCTCTGGCTCTGGCAAATCCACCCTTATCAAGACAGTCAACGCGCTTGAACCCTTCCAGAAGGGCGAGATTACTGTCAATGGCATCAAGCTGCACGATCCGAAAACGAACCTTCCGAAACTTCGAAGCAAGGTCGGGATGGTGTTCCAGCACTTCGAACTGTTCCCGCACCTGTCGGTGACAGACAACCTTACCATTGCGCAAATGAAAGTGCTGGGGCGCAGTTCGGAAGAGTCCAAGGCCCGTGGCCTGAAGATGCTCGACCGCGTTGGCCTGCTTGCACATAAGGACAAGTTTCCCGGTCAACTTTCGGGAGGCCAACAGCAGCGAGTGGCCATCGCGCGAGCATTGTCCATGGATCCTGTGGTCATGCTGTTCGACGAGCCGACGTCGGCACTCGATCCCGAAATGGTAGGCGAGGTGCTCGACGTAATGGTGGGATTAGCCAATGAGGGCATGACCATGATGGTCGTCACCCACGAGATGGGCTTCGCTCGCAAGGTGAGCAACCGGGTTGTCTTCATCGACGTTGGTGGCCATATCCTTGAAGACTGCAGCAAGGAAGAATTCTTCGGTGACCCGAACTCGCGCAAGCCTCGGACCAAGGATTTCCTGGACAAGATCCTGCAGCACTAAGGGATGTGTCGGAAGAGCAGCCGCCTGGCCACCCGATGTTGGCGCGACGCTTCGCGGCCACGATTCTCCGAATTTCCCGGTTGGCGATGTCACCGAAATCTTGCCGATCGGCAGCGATATGCTTGAATCCATTCAGGGCAACGATATGCCTTGCCGATGCACAATAAGAGCACCCTGAATCACCCAACCTCCTCTCCGAGACCGGTACCGGAGCCGTCCCGTGAGTTCCCGTTCCTTATTCAAAAACGGATGCCGGTATGCCAAGGCCCCAGATCCTGACCTATGTCGACGCCGGCGCTTCCGACTGGACCGCATGCCTGATGCGGACCATCGGGCACCAACTCCATGCCAGCACCTACGAGATCCGTGCGGTGATGGCGGACGACATCCGGCACGACGCCACGCTGTTCGATGGGGCGGTGCTGTTTGTCATGCCGGGAGGCGCCGACCTTCCCTACTGTGCAATGCTGAACGGGGCCCCGAACGCGCGCATCCGGCATTTCGTCGAGCAGGGCGGCGCCTACCTCGGGATTTGCGCGGGCGCTTACTACGCATGCCGGGAATTGGCGTTTCACGCCGGCACCAGGGGTGCAATCTGCGGCCCGCGCGAGCTGAGCTTTGTCGACGCGGTGGCAGTGGGCTCGCTGCCGGAACTTACCGACGGCATGCTGTATGACGGCACGCCGCGCACCACGGCCGCGGTGAAACTGCGCACCACGGACAGCCTGACCGATGCCCCGATATCGCTATACACCCACTACCATGGCGGCTGCCGCTTTGACTTCGGCGACGCCCCCGGCCCCGACACGCAGGTCCTGGCCGTCTATGCGGATATCGATGGCACGCCGCCCGCCATCGTCAGTTCACGGGTTGGCAAGGGCCGCGCGGTGCTCGCCGGCGTCCACCTGGAGATCTCCGAGCGCGAGTGCAAGGATGCGCTGCGCGGACACAGCGATATGCCTGAATACCTCCATGTCTGCGACCGGCTGGCGGAGACCGGCGATACACGCCTGGCGGTGTTTCGCCGCTTGCTGGCGCACGCGGGGCTTGCGCTGAACTGAGCGGCACGCCCTACCCTTTGGCCGGCATTCTTGGTGAATTCACACAATGTTAACCAGCCGCGTCCCCGCCGTCAGGAAAGTGCCCGCGGCCGCCTGCCACGTTACGCGGCCGCCGCGATGAGCATGGACTTGCATCTCCATCTTCATTGCTTCCATCACGGCGATCAGATCGCCTTCCTTGACCTCGTCGCCAACTGCCACCTTCCAGGTCTGCACGGTGCCGGCGATCGGGGATGGCAGGTCGGCCGGGTCGGTAGCGGCGGCCTGGGCCGGCGCCGCGGCGCTGGCTTGCCCGGGCGCGTCGGCGAGGCCGCGCAGCAGCTGCGCCGGCAGGCCCAGCACCATGCGGCGGCCGTCGATCTCGATGGCGGTGCGCAGCAGGCTGGCATCGTGCCGGGGCTCGGCACGGGTGGCCGCCGCCAGCGGCTCGGCGAAGTCGGACTCGATCCAGCGCGTGTGGACTTTGAAGCCATCCGCGCCGAGGAAATCTGCGTGGTCGATCACCGCACGATGGAACGGCAACACCGACGCCACCCCCTCGATACGGAACTCGCGCAACGCACGGCGTGCGCGCGCCAGCGCCTGTTCGCGCGTGGCACCGGTGACGATGAGCTTGGCCATCAGCGAGTCGAATGTGCCGGGGACCACCGAGCCCGACTGCACGCCCGAGTCCACGCGCACCCCGGGACCCGACGGAGCCTCGAAGGTCTGCACCGGCCCGGGCGTGGGCAGGAAGCCGCGGCCCACGTCCTCGGCGTTGATGCGGAACTCGATTGAATGGCCCAGCGGCGCCGGGGTTTCGGTGATGGATAGCGGCAAGCCATCCGCCACGCGCAATTGCTCGACCACCAGGTCCACGCCGGTGGTCTGCTCGGTCACGGGGTGCTCCACCTGCAGGCGGGTGTTGACCTCCAGGAAGGAGATCGCGCCGCTGGCGCTGAGCAGGAATTCCACGGTGCCGGCACTGGTGTAGTTGGCCGCCGCGCAGATGTCGCGGGCGGCGGCGTGGATACGCGCGCGCTGCGCGTCGGTCAGGAACGGCGCTGGGGCTTCTTCGACCAGCTTCTGGTTGCGGCGCTGCAGCGAGCAGTCGCGCGTGCCCAGCACCACGACATTGCCATGCTGGTCGGCCAGTACCTGCGCTTCGATATGGCGAGGCTTGTCGAGGAACTGCTCAACGAAGCACTCGCCGCGGCCAAAGGCAGTGACAGCCTCGCGCACGGCGGAGGCGTACAGCTCTTCAACCTCATCCATGCGCCATGCGATCTTCATGCCGCGGCCGCCACCGCCGAAGGCGGCCTTGATGATGATCGGCAGGCCGTTCTGCTCGGCAAAGGCCAGTACCTCGCTGGCGTCCACGACCGGGTCGGGCGTGCCGGCGACCAGCGGGGCACCAACCTGCAAGGCGATCTTGCGCGCTTCCACCTTGTCGCCCAGCCGGGCAATCGTGGCGGGCGACGGGCCAATCCAGACCAGGCCGGCATCGATCACTGCCTTGGCAAAGGCTTCACTTTCCGACAGGAAGCCGTAGCCTGGATGCACGGCATCTGCCCCGCTGCGCCGGGCGATTTCGAGCAGCTTGGGAATGTTCAGGTAGGTGTCGGCCGGACGGTCGCCGTCCAGGCCGTAGGCCTCGTCGGCCAGCCGCGCGTGCAGCGCGTCGATATCGGCATTGGCATACACGGCCACCGACCCGACTCCGTAGTCGGCGCAGGCGCGGATGATGCGGACGGCAATCTCGCCACGGTTGGCAATCAGGACTTTCTTCATCGCAAATCTCGGTTGGGGCTTGTGCGCTCAGGCGGCAGACGGTCGCTGCGCCGACGGTTGAAGTTCTTCGAAGGCGCCGACCGGGTTGAAACGCAGCCAGGCGCCAACCGGAATCTGTCCGGCGCGGTCCAGGTGGTAAGGCGCCACGGCCCCGATCACGGGGTAGCCGCCGGTCAGCGGGTGGTCGGCCAGGAACAGCACGGGTTGGCCGCTTGGCGGCACCTGCAACGCACCCAGGGCGGTGCCCTCGCTGGGTAGCTCGCCGGTGATGGCGCGCTCCAGCGGCACCTCGCCGGCCAGGCGCAGGCCCACGCGGTTGGACTGTGGGGTGACTTGCCAGCGCTGCGCGGCAAGGCGCGCCACGGACTCGGCAGTGAACCAGTCGGTGCGGGGACCGAGCACTACGTCCAGCACGACGTCCTGCTCCAACGTGGGCAGGTCGGCGGCAGGCAACTCGGGGGTGCCCACCACGGCGCCGGCCGCTGCCGGCAGCAGGTCCAGCACATCGCCCACGGCCAGCGGCGCGGGGCCGACCTTGGCCAGGGTGTCAGTCGCACAACTGCCCAGGACCGGCGCGACGGCAAACCCGCCGCGTGCAGCCACATAGCTGCGGGCGCCGGCAAGAGGCTGACCGATGCTCAGCGTGTCGCCATCGGCCAGCGCCACGGCCTGGTGGTTCGGGACGCTCCATTGGCGGCCATCGGCAGTGCGCACCGTCAGGGCCGCATCGGCGCCGGTGACAGCCAGCACGGTTTCGCCCACGCTCTGCAGTTGCAGGCCACCGCCCACGGTCTCGAGCGCCGCGCCGTCGCTGCGGTTGCCGACCAGGCGGTTGGCCATCTTGAGGGCGGCCTGGTCCATCGCACCCGAGGCCGAAACGCCCTGCCCCGCCTGGCCGTGCCGGCCCAGGTCCTGGAACACGGTCTGCAGCCCGGTGGCCTTCACCTTCAGCGCCGCGGCAGCAGGCGCCTGGTCCATCCGCAACGGCTGGCGCGCCGGGGCGCCGGCGGCGATGGCGCTGCCCGCATCGAGCACGCCATCGAGCGTGGCAATGTCGATGAACCGCACGCGATAGCCGGGCTGCAGCAGCGCAGGCTGTTCGCGATTCAGGTCCCACATGGCCACGGGGGTGACCCCGATGATCTGCCAGCCGCCCGGGCTGGCTTGCGGGTACACGCCGCTGAAGGCGCCCGCCAGGCCCACGGCGCCGGCGGGAATACGCGTGCGCGGCGTACTGCGGCGCGGCACGTCGAAGCTGGGATGGCCGCCGCTGAGGTAGGCAAAGCCGGGCGCAAAGCCGGTAAAGGCAACGGTGTATTCGCTACCGGTGTGGCGGCGCACCACTTCCGCGGGCGTGATGCCAAGCAGCTGGGCCACCTCGGCCAGGTCCTCGCCGTCGTAGCGCACCGGAATCTCGACCAGGATGTTGCTGCGCTCGACGCGCTGCGACAGGTCGCGCGCGGCGATGGCCCGCACCAGTGCGGCGGCGCTGGTTGCCACTGGGCGGAAGTGAACGAGGATGGTGCGCGCGGCGGGCACCAGCTCCGCCACGCCGTGCAGGGGATCGCGCTGCAGCGAGGCAAGCAAGGCCAGGGTCTGGTCCAGGTCGGCCAGTTCCACCAGCAGTGCATTCGAAGTGACGGGCAGAAAACGCAAAACGAGCTCCGCAATGACCCGGAGGTCCTAGACGTGATACGTGCTGTCTGGCACGTCGGTAATGAACATGTGGCCCGGCGCATGCGTCACGGCGAACGGCACGCCCGACGCCATCACGGCCGCCTGGGGCGTGACGCCGCAAGCCCAGAATACCGGGATCTCGCCCGGCTCGATACGCACGGCGTCACCAAAGTCAGGCCTGGCGAGGTCGGCAATGCCGAGCGCGGCCGGATCGCCGACATGGACGGGCGAGCCGTGCACCGACGGGAAGCGTCCGCTGATGGAAACCGCATCGGCAACCCGATGCGCAGGGATGGGCCGCATCGACACCACCATCTCGCCATGGAGGCGGCCAGCCGGGCGACACTGGCGGTTGGTGCGGTACATCGGCACGTTGGAACCGTCGGCGATATGCCGCACCTCGATGCCTGCCTCTTGCAGCGGCGTCTCGAAGGTGAAGCTGCAGCCGATCAGGAAGGTGACCAGATCCGGGTGCTCAGTCCACAGCGGCGTGGCATCCGCCACCTCCTCCGCCAGCTTGCCATCGCGCCACACGCGATACAGCGGGATGTCGGTGCGGATATCCGCCCCTTGCGCCAGCACGGTCTGCTGTGCACCCGCTTCGATCACGTCGAGGACGGGACAGGCCTTGGGGTTGCGTTGCGCATACAGCAGGAAGTCCCAGGCCCAGTCGCGCGGCAACGCGATCATGTTGGCTTGCGTCATCCCCGGTGCAATGCCGGCGGTAGGCTGTACCGTGCCGGCACGGTAGCTTGCGCGCGCTTCGCGCGCGGCATTCACGGCGGCGATGCGGGCGCGTTCCAGTGCGGAATCTTGCATGAGTGTTGCTCCAGTGTCTTGGATCAGGCGAACGCGCGAATCTCAATGCTCAATGCGCAGCCTCGGCCCCGGCTTCGGCGAGCAGTTCGCGCCCTTGCGTTTCCGGCAGCAGCAGGCAGGCGATGACGACCAGCCCATAGGCGCCGGCGGCAAGATAGCCGATGGCAACACCCAGCGACATCGATGCGCTCATATGCCCGATCATGGCCGGGAATATGGAACCGACCGCACGGCCAAAGTTGTAGCAGAAGCCCTGGCCGGAGCCGCGGATATGGCTCGGATATAGCTCCGTCAGGTACGCCCCCATCCCCGAGAAGATGCCGGACAGGAAGAAACCCAGCGGGAAACCCAGCACCAGCATCGCAGCGTCGGTGATCGGCAACTGCGTGTAGCAGATCACGAGGAAGGCCGCGCTCACCGCAAACAGCATGAAGCAACGCCGGCGCCCCAGGCGGTCGGACAGCCAGGCGCTGGTCAGGTAGCCGGCGAAGGACCCGGCGATCAGCACCATCAGGTAGCCGCTGGTGTTGAGCACGGAGAGATTGCGCTCCATCTTGAGGTAGGTGGGCAGCCAGGTTGTCACCGAATAGTAGGCACCTTGCATGCCGGTCGCCAGCAGGCTTGCCAGCACCGTCACGCGCAGCACGCCGGGCTTGAAGATCAGCATGAAGTTATTGCTTTGCCCGGTGCGGGCCAGCTTGGCCCTGGTTTCCTGGTACACCTCGGGCTCGGAGATATTGCGGCGGATGTACAGGATAAAGATCGCCGGCAGCACGCCGGCCCAGAACAGCACGCGCCATGCGTATTGCTGCTCGAACATGGCATAGACCGCCCAGAATGCAATCGCCGACAGGCCCCAGCCGATGGCCCAGCTGCTTTGCACCAGTCCGACCGCCTTGCCGCGGTGGCGGGCCCGGATCATCTCGGCGATCAGCAAGGAACCGACCGACCATTCGCCGCCAAAGCCCAGGCCTTGCAGCATGCGGGTCAGGAACAGTTGCTCGGGGGACTGGGTGAAGCCGCTCAGGAACGTAAAGAAACTGAACCAGAGCACGGTCAGCTGCAGGACCCGCACGCGACCATATTTGTCGGCCAGGATGCCGGCCAGCCAGCCGCCGATGGCCGAGCTGATGAGCGCGCCCGTCGCGATGTAGCCCGCCTCGGCTTTGGTCATGCCCCACACCAGGATGAAGGTCGGGATCATGAAGGTGTAGATCATGTAGTCGAAGGCATCGACCCCATAGCCGACGAAGGCGGCAAAGAGCGTCTTGCGCTCCGCCTGGTTTGTTTCTTTAAGCCACATGGTTGCGCTCACTATGGATAAGGACAAAGCGTGGACAAGGCTCGTCGCGCTGTCTTCACGACGAAGTTCCGGTAGCGAGCAAGACCGCTAATCAGCGGCCCTGCACCCCAACCGCTGTTTAGCAAAACACATGCCATGTTCATTTATATGCACGTATGACTCAACCACCATGACTTATTGTTGAACAATATTGGTTGTTGTTCGATCGTGGTATACACCTAAGTCACGTTAACAGGGCATCCTTCGCACCAATCTTGTGCCTATTGTTCAACAAAGTGAGATAACATCCCAGCATGGGGCATGCCGGAACCTGTCGCCCCGACGCAAGCCAACATGACATCCAGTACTGACGTAAGAAATCTGGCCGAGCGGGTCACGGAGCAGATTCGCCAGCGCATCGTGCATGGCGAATTCGCGCCCGGGCAGCGCTTGTCGGAAGCCGCGCTTAGCGAGAGCCTGCAGATCTCGCGCAATACCTTGCGCGAGACCTTTCGCGTGCTGACCAAGGAAGGCCTGCTCAAGCACGAACCCAACCGCGGGGTATCCGTGGCGATTCCCAGCATCGCGGCCATCATCGACATCTACCGCGTGCGCCGCATGATCGAGTGCCAGGCCATCGCCCAGGCCTACCCCAGCCATCCGGCCAGGAAGCACCTGCGCGAAGCGGTGGAAACGGGACTGCGCTGCCGCGACCGCGGCGACTGGCAAGGCGCGGGCACCGCCAATATGGAGTTCCATATGGCCATCGTGGAACTGGCCGACAGCGAGCGGCTGAACGTGATGTTCTCCCACCTGCTCGCCGAGCTGCGCCTGGCGTTCGGCCTGCTGCAGGACCCGGAATTCCTGCATGGCCCATATGTCGAGATGAACCAGCACATCCTGCAGTTGTTCGAGTCGGGCAAGCTCGCAGAGTGTGCCGCAGCCCTCAACGACTACCTGGCGCAGTCCGAGCGCATCGTGCTGTCGGTTTGCGCCCGGCACCCGATTTTCAAGGGGCGTTGAACGCCGGCGCAGAGCGTATCCATGTGTAGCTGCTGCGCGCCGGGCCCCGATGGCCACTGCCTGCTCAAGATGTGGTGTCCTCACTTCACGGCAAGCGTAAACGGCAGCAGCAGCGCATTCACAAGCAGCAAGCCATAGACCACCACCACCGCCGCCGGGATGGCGAAACGCGTCCGATCCTGGGCGCGCGCGGCACGGCGCGTCCACAGGAAACCCGCGCCCATCACGGCAAGTCCGGATAGCAGGCTCTCCACCGCAAGGGCTGCCGGATAGGGCTTGGCTGGGCTGCTGTTCTTGTTCCCGGCAACGGGAGGCGCTGTGGTGCCTTGCCAGACAGGCAGCGCTTCGACAGCGGGAGCCGTCGGCCGTGTTGGTTCGACGGGTTCCGGTCCGGCCGACGTGGCAAGCGGCACTGCCGGCGGCGGCTCTTCTGGCACGCGCTGCGTCGGCGCAGGGATCTGCGTTGAGGCCTGTGGGGCCTGTGGGGCCGGTGCGGAAGCCGCAGCAGGCGGCGGCGCCGCCTCCTGGCTGGCCGGGGTCGACCTGGCCGTTGCAGCTGGATTCGCCGAATCGGACCGGCCCGGTGCGACTCGCATCGAATCCCGCTCCCGCCAGAATTTGGCGAACATGCTTTCCAGGCATCGTACCGAGTCGCAGGCATCGCGCCGGCTGCGCCACGCCGCGATGTCCGAGTCCTGGATCCTGCCCTTGCGCAGCATCCTCTGCTGCTCGGCGTAAATGCGCTCGTAGCGCTCTGACAGCCTGGACGAATCGCAGATCAGATGCCGCGGGCGCGCACGCGGACCGGCCTCGTCCGTCGCAAGGTTGCATCTCACCCCGGAGCCATCCGGGTTGTTGCAGCGTACGGGGGATTCGCGTGCAGTTGATTTGCAGACGATGTCAGAGGCCCACGCGCCGCTTGCGGCAGAAAGGCCTGCTGCTATGCCCATGGAAACAATCGTGACCAGGCGCCCTGTGATCCTCTTCATCATGATGCCCCATCGAAGCGGCCCCAAGGCTTCCAAGCTAGTCGATAGTTGCCGGGTATCCCAAGCATGCAATGCGGGGCGCGTGCGGTAAGCCACCTTGCCCCGCACCGACAGCTCCGGATGCGTCGCGCGATGAACAATGCCTTGCGAAGCCGCAGCAACATCTCACGCTGCCAGATTTCGTGGCATGCTCGATACCCTCCGATACAGCGTCGCCTTCGATCATTTCCCGAGCGGAATCCTGCACTTCAAAGAGAAAGAGACTCTAATGGACACTTCCAGGCCTTCCAGCCACCGCCGCAACCTTCTTTCGATTCTGGGCATTGCCACGCCCATCATCCAGGCGCCCATGGCCGGTGTCAGCACAGCGGCCATGGCTGCCGCCGTGTCAGAGGCCGGCGGGCTGGGCTCGCTTGGCGTCGGGGCAATGGACGCGCAAGCCGCGCGAAAGACAATCCGCGAGACAAGAGCGCTGACCGGCAAGCCATTCAACGTCAACCTGTTCTGCCACGCCCCGGCCAAGGCCGATGTGGTGCGCGAGCAGGCCTGGCTCACCTACCTTGCCGCCCAGTTTGCCGAGCACGGCGGGACAGCACCCACGAGCTTGCGGGAGATCTACAAGAGTTTCGTTGCCGACGACACCATGTTCCAGATGCTGCTGGAAGAAAAGCCAGCGGTGGTGAGCTTCCATTTTGGCCTTCCCTCCCAGCAGAAAATTGACGCGCTACGCGGTGTCGGCATTGTGCTGCTGGCCAGTGCGACGTCCCTGCAGGAGGCCCGCCAGATAGAGGCCGCCGGCGTGGACGCCATCGTCGCGCAAGGCATCGAAGCTGGCGGACACCGCGGCGCCTTCGACACCGATGACTACGACGAAGGCCTCGGCACGCTGGCTCTGGTGCGTCTTCTGGTCCTGGGCACGAAGCTTCCGGTGATTGCCTCGGGCGGCATCATGGACGGGGCAGGCATTGCCGCGGTGCTGGCTCTCGGGGCGGAAGCTGCCCAGCTTGGCACGGCATTCGTCGCCTGCCCGGAGTCATCTGCCGATGCCGCCTATCGCGCGGCGCTGACCGCGCCCCAACCGCGCCCGACCACGCTCACCCGCGCCATATCGGGCCGCGCGGCCAGGGGCTTCACCAACCGGCTCACGGCACTCGGCATCGCCGCCGACGCACCTCCGGTGCCGGACTACCCGATCGCCTATGACGCGGGAAAGGCGCTTCACGCCGCGGCCAAGGCCACGGGCAGCGCGGAGTACGCTGCGCAGTGGGCCGGGCAGGCAGCGCCATTGGCCAGGTCCCTTCCGGCCGCGGAGCTGGTGGCGCAACTCAGGTCGGAGCTCAGGGAAGCGGTCCTCAGAGTGGCGACGTTTGCGGACCCGCAGGACGCAGCCTGAGCGTATCTATAACAATTATTTGAATGTACTGACTGTCGGCTCTACGATGGCGCAATCCAACGTCTCCACTCCCACGAGGCCCGCCATGCACATCGCCATCCTGACCTTCGAAGGTTTCAACGAACTCGACTCGCTGATCGCGCTCGCCATCCTCAACCGGGTCAGGCGGCCCGGCTGGCGGGTTTCGATCGCCAGTCCGGCGGCCAAGGTGCGTTCGCTGAATGGTGTGGTGATGGAGGCGCAAGCATCGCTGGAGGACGCATGCAACGCGGACGCGGTGCTGGTGGGTAGTGGGATCCGAACCCGGGACGTCGTCGCCGATGCCGCTCTGATGTCGCAACTCCGCTTCGACCCGACGCGTCAGTTGTTGGGCGCGCAATGCTCGGGCACGCTCATACTCGCCAAACTGGGCTTGGTGAACGACGTTCCGGCCTGTACGGACCTGACCACCAAGCCATGGGTAGTGGAGGCCGGCGTGGCTGTGCTCGACCAGCCGTTTGTCGCCAAGGGAAACGTTGCAACCGCCGGCGGGTGCCTGGCGTCGCAGTACCTGGCCGCCTGGTTCATCGCCCGCCTGGAAGGCGTCGAGGCTGCACGCAGCGCGATTGACTATGTGGCGCCAGTGGGCGAGAAGGAGGCCTACGTGACGCGCGCGATGGCGAACATTTCGCCGTTCCTCTGATGCGCTGGTGATGTGACTCCGGGCTGAGCCTCCTACACCATGATGAGGCCGTGCCGCATGCCCTGCAATACAGCCTCGGTGCGGCTGCTTGCGCCGAGCTTGCCGAAAATGGCGGAGAGGTGGAACTTCACCGTGTTGTCCGATATGTCGAGTTGGCGCGCGATTTCCTTGTTGCCAAGCCCTTCGGCGAGCATGGCCAGCACTTCAAGCTCGCGTGGGGTGAGCGTTTCGGTCAGAGCCGCGGATGCCGTCTGGCGAGGTGCCCTGCGCTGCGCCAGCAGCCTGGCGAGGATCTCCGGGGACAGCACGCAAAGTCCCGCGGCCACAGCTTCAATTGCGGCGATGATTTCGCCGGGCGTCGCGTCGCGCGGCAGCAGTGCCGTGGCGCTGGCTCCCAGCACGTCATGGATCCAGTCGCTGTCCGTCTCGTCGGTGAGCAGGACCAGCGCCGGCGCTGCGGGATCGCGGCCCGCCTCCGGCGCCGGCAGGTCACCGGCCTGCGGCTCAAGTTCGACCACGACCACATCCGGCACGTCGCCGGCAAAGCGGTCGGCGATCCCTGCGGTGTCGGCCGCGCTGCCTGCGAAATCCAGCGCCGGCGCCGCCTCGACAAGCGCCTGCAGGCTTGCCCGCGCCTGCGGCGAGGCGGCGACCACGGCAACCCTGACCGGGCTCATCGGTGTCATCCTGGCATCCGGCATGCGATGGCTGGCATGAATCTCAGCCGCACGACTTCCGTTGCTGGCGTTCGCCCACCATGACCGAGCACTCCTTGCGCTCGCCACCCCGGATCAGCCCGATCTTCAGCAACTGCCCGATGCGGTCGCCGCCCAGCGCGGCATGGACGTCGTCCATGTCTTGGCATGGCTTGCCATCCAGTTCGACCAGCACATCCCCGATCAGCACCCCGGCTTGCTCCGCGGGCCCGCCCGCGGCAAGCGATACCACCAGCAACCCGCGCCCGGACGCCAGATTCAGCTTCGTCACCCAAGAATCCGACAGGTTCACCGGCTGCGTGCCCACGCCAAGGTAACCGTGCGAGACGCGTCCTTTGCTTAGCAGTTCGCCGCTCACGCGCGCCACGGTCGCAGCCGGAATCAGGATGCCAGCGCCAGACGCGAGCGCCGATGTGCACAGGCCCATGACCCGCCCCTGCATATCCGCCAGGGCCGCTCCGGAGAAACCGGGGCGCAGGCCGCCGTCCAGCCGCACGAAGGCGTCGAACTGCCCGCCTCGCCAGGTACGCCATGGACCGCCGGCAGTGCCGACAACGCCGAAATCCGCGCTGGTGCCGAGCCGGTCCACTCGCGCCACCGCGAGCACCAGATGGCCCGCTTTGAGGGCGCGCGCATCACCGGTCTCGACCGGGTTCGACGCCACGCCATCGAGCCTCAGTACGGCCAGGTCGGTGCCAGGGTCCCGTCCTGCCAGGACGGCCGCCACGGTACGGCCATCGGCCAGGGTGACTTCAATGCCGTCTTCTTCCTGCCTGAGCGTGTGCGCGGCCGTGACCACCACGCCGGGTTGCCAGATGACTCCACTGGAGGGAAAGCGATGCCGCCCGTGCACCGCGACGACACTCTGGCCGACGCGCTCGGCAATGGCTGCCAGGTTGGCGGAAAGATCCTGCAAGGGATTTCCGCTGGGGGCTGAGGTTTCCATGGTGATGACTCCTGTCATTTGCTACGTGAACCGATGCGTCGCGCGCCCGGCCAGCTTGAGAAGCCAGGCAGGCAAGCGTAGACGAGTGGTTTCACAATGACAGGCGCGCGACGGCCGCGCACCACCCGGATGGGTAGCTGGTGCAGGGGGACTCGCGCGCGGCGTATGTGTTTTTACGAGCTTTTGTCTTCTCGCCCATTGCTCCCCTATTTTTCGTGGCACAGGTGCGCCAAATGTTCGCCAGTATCGCCCCAAGCACCAGGGCCGGCAATCGTCACTTCGATCGGATCACTTCACGTTTCGTCCGGCGTGCCAAAGCGGCGTTTCGGATACCTGGGCCCCTGCCCGCGCTGGCACACGCCGATGGCGCGCACAAGCCCTGCGGATCCATGCGAAAGCCGGCGGCGCGGCGACGAGCGGCGCTGCCTATGCTAGACAGGAGCGGCGCCCCGGCCGGGCAGCCGCGTGGTCGCATTTCGATTCAGGAGATAACCATGAACAAGCGCTTGAGTGAAGAAGGCATGGATCTGCTCTTTCGCGAGGCTCGCACGCACAGCGCATGGCTGAACCAGCCCGTGAGCGACGAAACCCTGCGGCAGCTCTATGACTTGATGAAATGGGGGCCGACCAGCGCCAACTGCTCTCCCGCGCGCATTCTGTTCCTGCGTACCCCTGAGGCCAAGCAGCGCCTGTTGCCCGCGCTGGCGCCGGGCAATGTGGAAAAGACCATGGCCGCACCGGTCACCGCCATCATCGCTTATGACGTCAAGTTCTACGAACTTCTGCCCAAGCTGTTTCCGCACGCGGACGCACGCTCGTGGTTCTCCGATACCCCGGAGCTCGCCCTAACTACCGCGAGGCGAAACAGTTCCCTGCAGGGCGCGTACTTCATCATCGCCGCCCGCTCGCTGGGGCTCGACTGCGGGCCGATGTCCGGCTTCGACAATGCCAAGGTCGATCACGAATTCTTTCCGGCGGACCCTAAGGACAATGCCTTCCAGCTCGAACATTTCCCGGACAGTCACGTGAAATCGAACTTCCTGTGCAATCTCGGCTATGGCGACCCTGCCAAGCTGTTTCCGCGCAGCCCCCGCCTGGAATTCGACGAGGCGTGCAAACTGCTCTGAAGGAGGCGGTACCTAGGCCTGTGGCCGCAGTTCCTGCAGCAGCGTTGGTATCAGCTCGGACACCGTGGGATGGATGTGCATCGCGCGGCTGATGGTGGTATAGGGTGCCTTGGCATACATGCTGTCGAGCAGTGAGTGAATCACCTCGTCGCCGGTCAAGCCGAGGATCGCGGCACCCAGGATCATGCGGGTATCGGCGTCGACCACGACCTTCATGAAGCCCTGGCTCTCGCCCTTCTCCACGGCTCGCCCGACGCGGCTCATGGGGCGAGAGCCGACCAGCAGCCTGCGTCCGGATTGCCGGGCTTCTGCTTCCGTCATGCCGGCGCGGCCGAGCGGAGGGTCGATGAACATGGCATAGGCCGCGATGCGGTCCGTCAGCTTGCGGGGATCGTTGTCGAGGAGGTTGGCGGCGACGATCTCATAGTCGTTGTATGACGTATGCGTGAACGCACCGCGGCCATTGCAATCGCCAAGCGCCCAGATGCCGGGGACGTTGGTGCGCAACTGTTCGTCTACCTGGATATAACCGCGAGCGTCGGTCTCGACCCCTGCCTGGTCCAGCCCCAGGTCCTCCGTGTTGGGCACGCGCCCAACCGCCAGCAGCAGGTGCGAGCCGTGGACGTCGCGCGCCCCATCCGAACAATCCAGCCCGACGGCAATGTGATCGCCTTCCCTGCGCGCGCTCAGGCAGTTGGCATTGAGCCGGATTTCGATCCCCTCGGCTTCCAGGATCTCCCGCACTGCCTGCGACACATCCTCGTCTTCGCGCTGGATCAGGCGCGGGCCTTTTTCGACAATGGTCACCCTGGCGCCAAAACGCCGGTACATCTGGCCAAACTCCAGACCCACGTAGCTGCCGCCGATGACGATCAGGTGCTCCGGCAGGAAATCCACCGCCATCATGCTCGAGTTGGTCAGGTACGGTACCTGGTCCAGCCCGGGCATGGGCGGAACCAGGGCCCGGCCGCCGACGTTCACGAAAATCCGGTCGGCTTCCAGAAGTTCGCCGTTGACCCGCACACTATGCGCGCTTTCGAAGCGGGCATGCCCCTGATAGACCGTGCCGTTCTCCAGGCTGCGCATCCACTGTTCCACACCATTGCTGGAACGGCCGGAGATCTCGTCCTTGCGTGCCTTCACCTGCTTCATGTCGACGGCGACCGGCCCGCCGATGGTCACGCCATACTCGGCAGCCCGCCGCGCCAGTTGGGCCGCGTACGCGCTTGCGATGAGGGTCTTGGTGGGAATGCAGCCGGTGTTCACGCAGGTGCCGCCAAAACGCGCGCGCTCGATGACGGCCGTTTTCATGCCCGCGCCGGCCAGCCGCGCAGCGAGTGCGGGGCCGGCTTGCCCGGTGCCGATGATGATCGCGTCGAATCCTTGGGCCATCACGATTCTCCTTGCCTGGTACCGCAAAGCCACAAGCTACTTTAGGTGGTAGGACGCTGCCCTGCCAGCTACGCGTAGGCGTCGACGCCCCGCACCAGCAGCCTGGCCAGCCGGGGCCGTCGCAACTGCTCCAGCCACCATTGCAGCGCGCGGCCTTCGTGATCGCCGCGCCAGCCCACGTAGAGCGTGTTGGGCTCGCGCGGGTCGGCGGTGCGCTTCTCTACCAGTTCGCCGCGCTGCAGCAGCGAGCCGACCCGGTGCCTGGGCAGCCAGCCGATCCCCAGGCCATCGCGCTGCGCCAGGGTCTTGGCTCGCATGCTCGGCACGGCCAGCAAGCGCTGTCCGCCCACCATGCCGTAAGCGCGGCCGCCCGTGAGGCGTGATGAATCTGCCACCACCACGGCACGATGGCGGGCGATCTCCTCACGCGTCAATGGTTGGCGGGCGGCCGCCAGCGGATGCCGGGGCGAGACCGCAAACACCCATTCGACCACGCCCAGCTCGAACCACCCCAGGTTAGGGATGGCGGGCGGCTCGTTGGTGGCACCGATGACCAGGTCGGCGCGGCCGTCCCGCAGCGCTTCCCAGGTCCCGGCCAACACTTCGTGCGTGACACGCAGCGCCACGCCGGATTCCTGCGCGTCGAACGCGTGCATGATGGGCATCAGGGTCTCGAATTCCATCAGCTCGTCGGTCACGATCCACAACCGGTCTTCCCAGCCGTTGGCGACCTGCCGCACGCGCTGTGTGACGCGCGCGACATCCTGCGCAAGCCGGGCGGCTTCTTCTGTGAGCAATTCGCCGGCACGCGTCAACTGCAGGCGGTAGCGGCGGCGGTCAAACAGGAGTGCGTCGAAGCGCTGCTCCAGCTGCCGCGCGGCGTGCGACACCGTGGACGGCGCCTTGCCCAGCCTGGCCGCCGCGCGCGACAGGCTGCCAGCCTCGCGGATGGCCTCCAGCAGGGCCAGTTCGTCTTCCGACAACATGTGCGACTCCTTCGAACGTGTTCGTCGGATTGATCGTATGGCAAAGCACAGGCCAGCGCCCATACTCCACACACGCGATTGTTCAAGTTCAACTTTCCCAACCGGAGGACACCATGAATCGCTTCGAAGGCAAGACCGTTCTGGTCACTGGCGGCAACAGTGGCATCGGCCTGGCGGCTGCCCAGGCATTCGCCCAGGAAGGGGCCCGCGTGGTCATCACCGGCCGCGACGCAGCGGCACTGGAAGTCGCCCGCGCCACGCTCGGCAACGAGGCCATCGCCATCCGCAACGAAACCGGCACCGTGCAGGCCGCGCGTGACCTGGCTCGCCAGCTGACCGAGGCCGGCATCCGCCTGGACGCCGTCTTCATCAACGCCGGCATTGCCAAGTTTGCCGCCGTTGCCGATGTGGACGAGGCACTGTGGGACGCCACCTTCAACGCCAACGTGAAGGGTGCGTATTTCCAGCTCCAGGCGCTGCTGCCGCTGCTGAACCCGGGCACGTCGATCGTGCTGAATGGCTCCATCAATGCGCGCATCGGCATGCCGATGTCTTCCGTGTATGCCGCCAGCAAGGCAGCACTGATCTCGCTGGCCCGGACCCTGTCGGGTGAGCTGGTCAGCTCCGGCATCCGGGTAAATGTGGTCAGCCCCGGGCCGGTGACAACGCCGCTGTACGGCAAGCTGGGCCTGGAAGCCGACACCCTGTCGGCCACTGCCGCGCAGATCCAGAGCCAGATCCCGCTGGGCCGCTTCGGCCTGCCGGCCGAGATTGCGTCGACGGTGCTGCATCTGTCGGCGCCCGAATCGGCCTTCATAGTCGGCACGGAAATCATCGCCGACGGTGGCATGAGCCAACTGTAAGTCAATGCCTTTGCGGGCCGCGGCGTGGGCGCGGTCCGCGCATGGCGCGGCCCACGCCTGCCTGGAGCAATACCATGAACCAATCCATTGCCTTTATCGTCCATCTGCCGGGCAAGCCCGAGCGGCGCGCCGAGCTCGAGTCGAAACTGCTTTATGTCCTCGACCAGATGTCGAAGGAGCCGGACTTTATCAACACGTATCTGCACCGCTCGCGCGAAGATCCTGACACGCTTGTTCTCTATGAGAACTGGGCCTGCAGCGAGCAGCATTTCAGGGACCACCACCTGAAAGCGCCCTACCGGCGCGAATACGAGGCGGTGCTGGCCGATCTCCTGAAAGCACCACGCACGCTGGAGTTTCTGACGCCAGTGCGCGACTACCAGAAAGCCGGCAACTGAAGCCGTATTGCCCTATAAGGCAGCTGCCGGTTCCCACCCCCCGCCGAGCGCCTTGAATGCCGCCACGGCGGCGCGGGCTGATTCGGTCTGTGCCTGCGCTCTGGCGTCGGACGTCCGCAGAAGACTCTCGTCAGCATGCAAGACCTCAATCAGGCGGACCACGCCTTTCTGGTAGGCGGCAAATGAGGCATTGCGCGCCTGGGTCAGCGAGGTCTCGCCTTGTGCCAGCGTGCCTGCCTGATCTTCACGCTTGATCAGCGCGGAGAAGGCATTTTCGACATCCTCGGTCGCGCGCAGCACAGCCTGACGGTATGCCGCCAGCGCTTCTGCCTCCTGCCCTCGGGCCAGTTCGATCTGTGCATTGATGCGGCCGAAGTCAAACAGACGCCAGCGCAAGCCCAGCACGCCTGCTGCCTGGCTTGCGCCCGCGGAAAAGAGGTTCCCGCTGGCTACGGTTGTGGCGCTGCCCAACAGGGCACTGAGCGAGAATTTTGGGTAGTACTCCGCAATGGCTACACCGATTCGTGCGTTCGCCGCCGCCAGCCGGCGCTCCGCGACGATGAGGTCGGGCCTGCGTCGCAGCAGATCCGCCGGCGAGCCCGTTCCGGCGAGCTGCGGTGCGGCGGGAATCGCTTTAGGGCCGGCCAGTTCAACGCGATACGTGCCGGGCGGAACACCAAGCATTACGTCCAGCCCATTCAACGCAGCATCGAGGCCTGTCTCCAGCACCGGGACGGTCGCGCGGACCTGAGCGAGCGCGCCTTCGGCCTGTCGTACCTCCAGTTCGGCGGCAAGCCCTTTGCTGTAAAGCAGGCTCACCGTCGAGAGCAGCTTCTGCTGGGTCTCCACTTGCTGCCTGGCGATGGCAATGCGGGACTGCAGTCCGCGCACGGTGATATAGAGATCTGCAGTTTGCGCGGCCACAGCGAGACGCGTCGCGGTCGCGCCCGCAGTCGATGCCTGGTACTCCGCCAGGGCGGCTTCCCGCCCACGGCGCAGCCCACCGAATACGTCCAGTTCCCAGGTCGCGCCGAGATTGGCCTCATAGCTGTTGCCATACCTGTCAAAGCCAGGCGTTGCATCGAGCAGCTTCCCAAGGGGCGTCTCGATCGACTGATAGTTTCTGGCCGCCTGCGCACTGGCGCTGCCCGAAGGAAGCAAGGCCGCATTGGCCAAGCCGAGCCCCGCGCGTGCCTGGGTGACGCGCGCCGACGCTTGCGCCAGGTCCAGGTTCTGATCCAATGCCACTGACACAAGCCGGGCCAGCAGCGGATCGCCGAATCCTTCCCACCACGTGACGAGTTCGGCAGAGGATGACGCATGCCTCTGTTCAACGCCGGACTGGCCCAGGTAGCGGTCGGGGAGCGGGACATCCGGTTGTCTGTAGTCGGGGCCGACGGCGCAACCCGTCGATACGCCGACACTCAGCAGCAGGGCAAGAAAGCGATGGGTAACCATGGGTATCACGGAAGCCTAGGCGAACAGGAAGTTGTGACTATATTATAAAATGGTCACTGGTTGTCAACAGCCATCTGCAGCGTTAAGCTCGCTGCATGACTGAGACCACACCCACCGCCCTGCCGTCCCGAGGGCCCGCCGACCACAATGTCCGCTCCCAGATCCTGGAGGCGGCCACCGAGCACTTCAGCCTGTATGGCTACGAGAAGACGACGGTTTCCGACCTGGCCAAGGCGATCGGCTTTTCCAAGGCCTACATCTACAAGTTCTTCGATTCCAAGCAGGCGATCGGGGAAGTGATCTGCGCGAACTGCCTGTGCGCCATCACGGACGAGGTCGATGCAGCCATTGCCGACGTCCCGACCGCGTCGGAACGTCTGCGGCGCCTGTTCAAGGCCCTGGTGGAGGCCGGCGCCCGCCTTTTCTTCCAGGACCGCAAACTCTACGCCATTGCTTCGGCCGCAGCCCAGGAGCGGTGGCAGCCTGTTCTCAACTATGAGGACCACATCAAGCAAGTGGTCATGCGGATTGTTCTGGAAGGCCGCAAGTCAGGGGAGTTCGAGCGCAAGACACCACTGGACGAGACTGCCAGGGGCATCTATCTCGTCATGCGTCCATATATCGATCCGCTGCTGCTACAGCACAACCTCGATCTTGCCGCGGAAGCCCATGTCCAGCTTTCCAGCCTGATACTGCGCAGCCTCGCGCCTTAAGACGCACGTCGTCAGAGTATTCGCTTGTGACCATTGACTAAAATAGTCACTAGAACAATAATCCAGGTCCAGTCTCGCTTGAGAGGACCTTATGCTTCAGCGCCGATTTGCCTCATCCGCCGCCGCGTGCGTGTTGCCACTTGTATTGGCCGCTTGCGGCGATACAGCGCCCCCCGATCCGCGCAGCCAGCCGCCGCTGGTCAGAATCGGGACCGTTCAGGACCCGGCCGCCGCGACACGTTCATTCACGGGAACCGTTGCCGCCCGGGTCCAGGGCGACCTGGGCTTTCGTGTCTCTGGCAAAGTGCTGGAGCGTCTGGTCGATACCGGCCAGACCGTCAAGCGCGGCCAGCCGCTCATGCGCATCGACCCGAACGACCTGAAGCTGGCGGCGCACGCACAGCAGGAGGCAGTCGTCGCGGCGCGGGCACGGGCCAGGCAAACCGCGGAGGACGAGGCCCGGTATCGCGACCTGGTCGGGTCCGGCGCCGTATCGGCATCGTCCTATGACCAGATCAAGGCCGCGGCGGAATCGGCCAGGGCACAGCTCAACGCAGCGGAAGCCCAGGCCGATGTGGCACGCAATGCAACTGGCTACGCGGTTTTGCTCGCTGATGCCGACGGCGTAGTCGTGGAGACGCTGGCCGATGCCGGACAAGTCGTCAACGCCGGCCAGGTCGTGGTACGCGTGGCGCATGCCGGCCGGCGCGAAGCCATCGTTCACCTGCCGGAAACCCTCCGGCCCCCGGTCGGTTCCTTAAGCCAGGCGACGCTATACGGCAATGACACATTGACCGTGCCGGCGAAACTCCGGCAGCTTTCTGACTCGGCGGACCGGCTGACCCGCACCTACGAAGCAAGGTATGTGCTCGAAGGCGCGCTGGCCGAGGCCCCGCTCGGCGCGACCGTTACCCTCCAGATTCCGGAAATCCGCCCATCGAAGCAAGGCGATCTGCAGGTACCCATCGGTGCCCTCTTCGATCCGGGCAAAGGTCCCGGCGTGTGGGTGCTGGACGAAAAACTCAACCGCGTCACCTGGCGCCCGGTGAAGGTCCGCGGTCTGGATGACGACGCCGCGCGTGTCGCGGGTGAACTCAGGGTTGGGGACCGGATCGTTGCCCTTGGCGCCCATCTTCTGCACGAAGGCGAGCAGGTCCGCATCGCAGCAAACGGAAGCGGAAGCGGAAGCGGAAGCGGAAGCGGAAGCGGAAGCGGAAGCGGAAGCGGAAGCGGAAGCGGAAGCGGAAGCGGAGCCAACACTATTCCTGGTCATGGAGTGCAGCAATGAGTGGGTTCAATCTTTCGGCACTCGCTGTCCGTGAACGGTCTGTCACGCTGTTCCTGATCATCCTGGTGTCGCTGGCAGGCGTTATCGCCTTCTTCCAGCTGGGCCGGGCGGAAGATCCCGCCTTCACGGTGAAAACCATGACCGTCATCACGGCCTGGCCGGGAGCGACGGCGCAGGAGATGCAGGACCAGGTGGTGGAAAGGCTGGAGAAGCGCATGCAGGAACTGCGCTGGTATGACCGCACGGAAACCTACACGCGACCTGGCCTGGCGTTCACCACAGTGACCCTGCTCGATAGCACACCGCCTTCGGAGGTCCAGGAAGAGTTCTATCAGGCGCGCAAGAAACTCAGGGACGAGTCGGGTAGCCTGCCTGCCGGCGTGATCGGCCCGATCGTAAACGACGAGTATTCGGACGTGACCTTCGCCCTGTTTGCGTTGAAGGCGAAAGGCGAGCCACAGCGGGTGCTGGTCCGCGACGCCGAAACGCTGCGGCAGCGCCTTTTGCACGTCGCGGGTGTGAAGAAGGTGAACATCATCGGGGAACAGTCCGAACGTATCTTCGTTTCCTTTTCCCATGATCGCCTGGCCACCTTGGGTATCTCGCCACAGGACATCTTCTCCGCCCTGAACAGCCAGAACGCCCTCACGCCGGCCGGCTCGATCGACACCTCGGGTCCCCAGGTTTTCATTCGCCTCGACGGCGCCTTCGACAAACTGCAGAAGATCCGCGACACGCCAGTGGTGGCGCAGGGTCGGACGCTCAAGCTTTCGGATGTCGCCACGGTTGAACGCGGCTATGAGGATCCGGCGACCTTCCTGATCCGCAACAATGGCGAGCCCGCACTGCTGCTGGGCATCGTCATGCGCGACGGCTGGAACGGCCTGGACCTGGGCAAGGCGCTGGATACGGAAGTGTCAGGAATCAATGAAGCGTTGCCGCTGGGCATGAGCCTGACCAAAGTGACCGACCAGTCCGTCAACATCAGCGCATCGGTCGATGAGTTCATGGTCAAGTTCTTTGTCGCCCTGCTGGTGGTGCTGGCGGTGTGTTTCCTGAGCATGGGCTGGCGCGTCGGCATTGTCGTGGCAGCGGCTGTGCCGCTGACGCTGGCCGCAGTGTTCGTCGTCATGGCGGCCACTGGCAAGAACTTTGACCGCATTACCCTGGGCGCGCTGATCCTTGCGCTGGGACTGCTGGTGGACGATGCCATCATCGCGATCGAGATGATGGTGGTCAAGATGGAGGAAGGCTACAGCCGCGTTGCCGCCTCCGCCTATGCCTGGAGCCACACTGCCGCGCCGATGCTGTCCGGCACGCTGGTGACGGCGGTGGGCTTCATGCCCAACGGCTTTGCCCGTTCCACGGCCGGCGAATACACCAGCAACATGTTCTGGATCGTGGGCATTGCACTGGTCGTGTCCTGGATCGTCGCCGTCGCCTTCACGCCTTATCTGGGCGTCAAGATGCTGCCTGAGATCGGCAAGGCCGAAGGCGGCCACGATGCCATCTACGGCACCTTGAACTACAACCGCTTCCGACGCCTGCTAGGGCGCGTCATCCAGCGCAAATGGATCGTGGCCGCCGTCGTGGTTGGCAGCTTTGTGGTGTCCGTGCTGGGCATGGGCATGGTGAAAAAGCAATTCTTCCCGACTTCCGACCGCCCCGAGGTGCTGGTCGAAGTCCAGATGCCTTATGGCACTTCCATCGCCCAAACCAGCGCGGCCACGTCCAAGGTGGAAGCGTGGCTCGCCAGGCAGGCAGAGGCGAAGATCGTGACGGCCTACATCGGCCAGGGCGCGCCCCGGTTTTATCTCGCCATGTCGCCCGAGCTGCCGGATCCCTCCTTTGCAAAGATCGTGGTGCGGACTGAGAACCAGGACGAACGCGAGGCACTGAAGCTCAGGCTGCGCCAGGCGATCGCCACCGGACTGGCGCCGGAGGCCCGCGTGCGCGTCAATCAACTGGTATTCGGTCCTTACTCGCCCTTCCCGGTGGCATTCCGCGTCGCGGGGCCGGATCCGGACAAGCTGCGTGCCATTGCGGCGGACGTGCGCCGGGTGATGGATGCCAGCCCACAGATGAGAACCGTCAATACCGACTGGGGACCACGCGCGCCCGCCTTGCACTTTACGCTGCAGCAGGATCGGCTGCAGGCCGTCGGCCTGACTTCCAGCGGCGTCGCCCAACAATTGCAGCTTCTCCTCAACGGCCTGCCGGTCACCGAAGTCCGCGAGGACATTCGCTCGGTGCAGGTCCTTGCTCGCGCCGCGGGAGACATACGCCTGGACCCGGAGAAGATTTCCGGCTTCACGTTGATCGGTGCGGCAGGACAGCGCATTCCGCTCTCGCAGGTAGGCACCGTCGATGTGCGTATGGAAGACCCGATCCTGCGCCGGCGCGACCGAACGCCTACCATTACGGTGCGCGGCGACATCGCCGAGGGGCTGCAGCCACCCGATGTGTCCGCGGCCGTCCTGCAGCAACTGCAACCGATCATCGCCAGGCTGCCGGCCGGCTACCGGATCGAGCAGGCAGGCGCCACCGAGGAATCCGACAAGGCCACCAAGGCCCTGCTGCCGCTGTTCCCGATCATGCTTGCCCTGACCTTGCTGATCATCATCCTGCAAGTGCGTTCGATCTCAGCCATGGTCATGGTGCTTGCCACCAGCCCGCTGGGACTGATCGGCGTAGTCCCGACCTTGCTGCTGTTCCGGCAGCCATTCGGCATCAACGCCCTGGTCGGCCTGATCGCACTGTCTGGCATCCTGATGCGCAACACGCTGATCCTGATCGGGCAGATACACCAGAACAAGCGCGCGGGACTGGCGCCGTTCGACGCTGTTGTCGAAGCCACGGTGCAACGTGCCCGGCCAGTGATCCTGACCGCGCTGGCGGCTATCCTGGCCTTTATACCGTTGACGCATTCAGTGTTCTGGGGGACGCTGGCTTACACGCTGATCGGCGGCACCTTCGCCGGCACGGTGCTGACGCTGGTGTTCCTGCCAGCGATGTATGCCATCTGGTACCGGATCAGGATGCCTGCCGCTGCGAACGAGATGACACCCGCCGATATGAACGACAGCGGCGCGAACACGCCCGCGGCCACCACTTGATCCGGCAAGCCGCGGCCGTCAGCGCAAGGCCGCGGCCGGTTGGTGGCGACAAAAGGCAGTGTGGGCGCTACCGCGCCCACACTGCATGCGAGGCGCCGGGGCGCCGTTACGCATCGACCGATATCGCGCATGCGCCGCTGGTATCTGCCGGCACCTCCCGTACGGACTTGGCACGTTCGACCCTCAGGTCATCGGGCAAGCGGACGTGGTTGCGCGCTGCCACCACCTCGGCAAGGATCGAAATGGCGATTTCCGGCGGCGTACGGCTGCCGATATAGATGCCGGCCGGGCCATGCATACGGGCCAGTTGCTGGCTGGTCAGGTCGAATTCCTTCAGGCGTTCGCGGCGCGCCTGGTTGTTGCGACGCGAGCCCAGCGCACCGACGTAGAAGGCCCGGGTGCGCAGCGCCTCCATCAGCGCCAGGTCGTCGAGCTTGGGGTCGTGTGTCAGCGCAACCACCGCACAGCGTTCGTCCAAGGCCATCTCCACCACCGTGTCATCCGGCATGGTGCGCACCATGGTAATGCCGGGAACGGCCCAGGACTCGGTATATTCTTCGCGCGGATCGCACACGGTCACATCGAAGCCGAGCCCGACGGCGATCTCACAGAGATACTTCGAAAGCTGCCCGGCGCCAATCACCAGCATGCGATAGCGTGGCCCATGGACGGTTGACAGCGACTTGCCGTCAAAGGTCAGGCCATCAGCGGCCGCCGCCGGCCCAAGCGTCGCGATGCCGGTGGCGATATCGAGCGTACGTGTCACCAGTCGGCCGCCCTCCACCGCCTGCAGCAATTCGCGCAATCCGCTCGCCGCAGATACCGGCTCCGCCACCAATTCGATGGTTCCGCCACAGGGTAAGCCAAACCGGTGTGCTTCCTCGGCGCTGACGCCGTACCGGATCACCTCGGGACTACCGCAGCGAATGCCTTCGCGGCGGGTTCGGTCAATGATGTCGTCCTCAATGCAGCCGCCCGACACCGAACCCACTACCAGGCCGTCGTCGCGCACGGCCAGCATCGCGCCGGCCGGCCGTGGCGACGAACCCCAGGTATGAACGACCGTCACCAACAGGCAACGGTGTCCTTGCTCGTCCCAGCGAACACTGCTTCTCAAGACTTCGAGATCCACGCTTTCCATGATTCTTCCTGCCGTCCAGCCTGCATCCGCTGCCCCGGGTCAAACGTAGCAGGCCGAGGTCCAGTCAATAACCCGGGGCCAGGCGCCAGATCACGCTTCGCTGGCAACGGTTGCTTGCTCCGACGGCTTCGCCGCGCCCGCCCTTCCCTTCGCGGCGACCGCGATGGCCGCAAGCAAGGATGGCACGGCGAGGATGCTGAGGATCGAGCTCATGCCCAGGCCAAACTGCAGCAGCGTGCCACCGGAAACGGCTCCGAGGACACCACCGAAACGCCCCATACCAAGCATCCAACCTACCCCGCAGGCACGGCCCTGGGTCGGATAGAACGAAGCCGCCAGCGCGGGCATGGATACCAGGCCGGCCCCCATGAACAGCCCGGCGATCGGCGTCAGCAGCACCAGGTATGCACCACTGGTCGCGTGTCCCATCGCCAGCGTGAATACGGCGGTGAAGAAATAGGCGAAGCCGATGACGCAATGGGCATTGATGCGATCCATCAGCCAGCCGCAAGCCATGGCGCCCAGCGTGCCGCCGAGCGGGAACAGCGCAGCGATCAAGGAGGCCTCCGCCAGGGTCGCACCGGCTTCCCTGACAAGGGTCGGCATCCAGCTGGTCACCAGGTAGAAGACCAGTACACCCATGAAATAGGTGGTCCAGAGCATGAACGTTCCCATCCGATATTTTTGCGACAGGATGAGCCCGAGCGGCGAGCGCAACTTGTCGGCCTGATCATCCGGCAAGGTGAACCGCGACGCGTGGACTTCCGCGGGACCTGCCAGCCGTCTCAACACCGTTCTGATCTTCTGCGCCGGCCAATCGCGCAGCACCATGAACCGGATCGATTCCGGCAGTGCAAGCGCAATGATGGCAAGGACCAGGGGGACTATTCCGCCGACGATGAACACGCTGCGCCATCCGAATGCGGGAATGATGACCGCCGCCAGGAAGCCACCGCCCGCGGCGCCAAGCGTAAAGCCGCAAAACATGCTGTTCACCAGGAAGGCCCGACGCCTGGCGGGGGCGTACTCGGCCAGCAGCGTGGTCGCGTTGGGAATCGCGGCACCTAGCCCCATACCCGTCAGGAAGCGCCAGCAGGACAGCTCTGCAGCGGATATAGCGGACGCAGTGGCGAGGCTGAACAGACCAAAGGCCGCCACCGATACGATGAGCACAGGCTTGCGTCCGAACCGGTCCGCACAGGGTCCGGCGACCAGCGCGCCGAGCGCAAGGCCAACCAGCGAAGCGCTCAGCACATTGCCCAGCACCAGCCTCGAAACGCCCCACTCCGTGGTCAACGATGGCGCCACATAGCCGATTGCAGCCGTGTCGAAGCCATCCGCCGCCACCACCAGAAAGCAAACAATAAGCAGCATCCATTGATAGGGCGAGAATCTCTGGTTGTCGATGAATGCCTGGACATCTATGGTCCCCGGCGAGCTGGATTGCTGTGGTTTCATGCACTTTGTCTCCGTTATCTGAGCACGTGGCTCCATGTCATTGATGGTTTTCTCTGCTCGTGAACCTTGCGCGCCGCCCTCGCATTCCTCTCCCTCCCTTTCAAGGCAGCGCTTATGAAATGATGGTCGTCATATAACATGACGAACGGTCGCAGTGGCCATGACGCTCCCAGTCAAGCGATTGCCACACCCGCCTATGTATCCAGCGTCTACATGCTAGTCAGGCGGACCGGCATGGTCAAGGAGGAACACGCTGCTGCTGCCTTGGTGCTATCCCTAGTGAATCACGTGGCGCGCGCCCGTTGGCCCCCACATGTAACGACGCGGCCGACAACCCCGCGGCAAGCACCCGATGCAATGATGATCGTAATGTTATATATTGCAGAGACACACACGCCCGACTCTTCCTGTCACCTGATCATGCGCTACTCGCTCGACCAAAAGGCTGAAACCCACAAGCACATCGTCAAGGCTGCCTCGACGCAATTCCGCAAGCACGGTGTCAACGGCATCGGCGTAGCCCAGTTGATGAAGAGCGCCGGCCTGACCCATGGGGGGTTTTACGCGCACTTCGAGTCCAAGGACGCCCTGGTTGCCGAGGCCATCGACGCAGCCTTCGACCAGACCATGGAACTCCTGCAAGAGGCGACGTCGGTGGCATCGCCCAGGCAGCGCAGGCAAGCCGTCGTGCAGGCGTATGTGAACAAAAGGCACCGCGACCATCCCGGATCGGGTTGCGCCATCGCGGCGCTCGGTGCCGATGTGTCGCGCCTGGATACCAAGACGCGGCGGCGTTTCGAGGCGCGCGTGACATCGCTCATCGAAGCCATTGCAGGGGGCGATGATGAGACAGCACGCAAGGACGCCATTGTCACGCTGGCGGCCATGGTCGGCGGCATGGTGCTGGCGCGCTCCGTGCGCTCGGAAGCGCTATCCACCGAGATTCTGGACGCACTCCAGACCTCCCTGTAGTGCGGCCGCCCTTGCACCAGCGCCGGAGCCGATATGAGCCAATCCCGCTTCCTCAAGATGCCATGTCCCGTTGCACATGCCTCGGCGGTGCTGGGCGAGCGCTGGGTCATCCTGATCCTGCGTGAAGCGTATTACGGGGCGACGCGATTCGAGGAGTTCGAGCGCCGGCTCGGCATTGCTTCCAACATCCTGAGCGCCAGGCTTCAGGCAATGACCGATCATGGCCTGCTGATACGCAGGCCGATCGAAGGCAGCACACGCTGCGCCTACTTCCTGAGCGACAGCGCACGCGATTTCCTGCCGACCTACCTGAGCCTCAAGGCGTGGGCAGAGCGATGGGTGGCGGAACCGAAGCGGCGCGCCAAGCTTTTCGTGGACAAGCACACGGGAAACGAGATCGTGGCGCCACCATTGACGCGCGCCGATGGATCGCCTATCCCCTTCGAAGACGTCCAGGTCATCGACGCCCAGATGCGGTAGCTGCCAGCTGCCGTCCGCGGGTCACCGGATGGGTTAGCGCTAATATGGAGGCCTGACGACATCGCGACCCGCCATTTCATGACCACCTCCACCACGCGCCCGGCCCGCCAAAGCTATCACCATGGCAACCTGCGGGAAGAAATGATCCGCTGTGGCCGGGAAATCCTGGCTCTCAAGGGCGTCCATGGACTGACCCTTCGCTCCGCCGCAAAGCTGGCCGGGGTCTCGCACGGCGCGCCGCGCAATCAGTTTGCCGACAAGGAGGGCCTGCTTGCCGCCATCGCCGCCGAAGGATTCCGTGAACTGGTCGCGGTGCGGCGGGCCCGGCTCTCGCCGGAGATGAGCGCCGAGGCGCGGCTGCTCACGATCATGGACGGCTATATCGAGTTCGCCGTCAAGCATCCCGCGCTTTTCTACCTGATGTTCGGGCCGCAGATCGAGGACAAGGAGAGGTACCCCGAACTGCTGGAGGCGGGCAGCGCGTCTTACCAGCTCCTGTCGGGTGCAGTCCAGGACTATTTCCGGGAAAACAATCTTGCCGAGCAGTTCGACGACATGATGGTGCGCTGCGCGTGGTCGGCCATGCACGGCGTGAGCATGTTCTTCAGTGCCAAGCCGACCGGACCCAGCCCGCGCCCGCGCGTCGCGCTGGCCCAATGGCGCCAGAGCGTACAGCAATTCGTGCTGACCGGCCTGTTGGCAGCAGGCCAGAACAAGGCCGCGGCGGCTACCGATGCCGCCGCAAGCAAACCGAAGGCGAGGTCACGCAGCGCAGCGCGGGCGTAAGCCTCCCCCCGGAGTTTCAGTCTCCGCGGCGCGGCTCCAGCGCATCGACCAGCGCCCGCTTCAGCATCACCCGGCCAAGCTGCAGCCGGTATGCCCCATCGGCGAAGTTGTCCTCCAGCGGCGTCACGTTGGTGAACGTGGCGTCGACAATGGCATCGACCTTGTCCGGCAGGTCGGCGAAGCTGCCTTCCAGCAAAGCCCCCGCCTCCCAGGCGCGGAATGCCGCATCCGCAACGCCAGTGATGGCAATCCGTCCCCAGGTATAGCCATCTTTTGCAACGTTGATGGCAACGGCCGCCGCAGCCACCGCATAGCCCGACGACGGATGACGGAACTTGCGGTATGCAACCCGGCCCGGTGCCGGCAATGACACATGAATGCGCGTAAGGACCTCGTCCGGCTCAACGGCTGTGGACATGAAGCCGGCAAAGAACTCGTGCGCGGGAATGCGCCTGCTGCCTTGCCCGCCTGCCACTTCCATTTCGGCATCCATCGCAAGCGCGACCGCCGGCCAGTCGGCCGACGGATCGGCGTGCACCAGCGCGCCACCGATCGTGCCACGGTTCCTGACTGTCGGGTCGGCAATCACTGTGGCGGCGAGTGGGAACAGCGGGGCCAGCTGCTTCAGTTCCGCGCTCGCCTCCAGTTCGGCGTGGGTCGTGGCGCTGCCGATGGAAACGGAGTCCTCATGGACCACGATGCCACGAAGTTCAGGCAGGCGACCGATATCCACCAGCAGTCCAGGCCTCGCCAGCCTCAGCTTCATCATCGGCAATAGCGTATGACCCCCGGCCAGGATCTTCGCCTCGGGGTTTTGGGCAAGGATGGAAAGTGCCTGTTGCACGCTGCTCGCCCTGAGGTATTCGACTTCGTACGGAATCATGTCGCGCTCCGGCTCTCTTGGATGGCTCGCCAGACTTTCGGCGGCGTCAGCGGCATATCGAGATGGGATATGCCAAATGGCTTCAGTGCATCGCATACCGCGGCGACGATCGCGGGCGGCGCACCGACGCAACCCGCCTCCCCGATACCTTTGACGCCGAGCGGATTCGACGGCGCCGGAGAGACATGGAAGCCGGTGCGCATGCGGGGGATCTGCTCGATACGCGGAAAGCCGTAGTCAAGCAGCGAGCCGGACAGCAGTTGCCCGGAGTCGTCGTACGTGGCTTCTTCGAACAGGGCCTGGCCGATGCCCTGTGCGATGCCACCGTGCATCTGGCCATGGCAAAGCATCGGGTTGATCATCACGCCCACGTCGTCGACTGCCACATAGTCCAGGATCGTCACCACCCCGGTCTCCGCATCGACCTCCACGACCACGGCATGGCAGCCATTCGGCGCACCCAGGGCGACCGGCTCATAGAAGACGCGCTCATCCAGCCCTGCTTCGAAATCCCGGGGCAGCTTGTGCGCAAGGTATGCCATCCTTGCGACCTGCGAGAACGGGATGACGGTCGGATTTGCCGTGCTCGAGAAATGGCCATCTGCATAGTGCACGTCCTCTTCCGGGATTTCGAGCATGAAGGCGGCGATCCGCCTTGCCCTGGCGAGAATCTTGCCCGCTGCCACATAGGCAGCGCTGCCGCCTACGGGCATGGAGCGTGAATTGAACGTGCCATGACCCGCCAGCACGCGATCCGTATCGCCCTGCACGACATCGACATCTTCCATCGGCAGTTGCAGGGCTTCCGCAACGATCTGCGCGAAGCTGGTGGCATGGCCGTGGCCTTGCGGCATCGAGCCGCTGAACAGCGTGACCTTGCCGTCGGAATGCACGCGGATATGCGCGCTCTCCCAGCCGCCGCGATTGAACCCGACCTTTTCCAGCATCGGCGAAATGCCCATGCCGACCAGCTCGAGATAGCAGGTCACCCCGATGCCGATGTATTTGCCCTGCTCGCGCAGCGCCACCTGCTCCTCACGCCAGCGCCGGTAGCCGATCAGCTCGGTCGCCTTGTTCAGGCAGGCTTCGTAGTCGCCGGAGTCCCATTTGCCGCGCGCGCCGTCATGCGGCAAATAGGGAAACTGATCGGGCTGCACCAGGTTGCGGCGCCGCAACTCGACCGGATCCATGTCCAGCTCCCCCGCTACAGCGTCCATCAGCCGCTCGATGATGTATGCGGCTTCTGGCCGTCCGGCGCCGCGATAGGCATCGACCGGCGTGGTATTGGTTGTCACCAGATTCACTTCCGCGTCGACTGACGTTATCTGGTAGTTGCCCGTGATGTAGTTGACCGTATTGATGGTAGGGATCCCCGTCGCCATGTTCGAAAGGTAGGCGCCGAGGTTGGCGAACGACCGCAAGCGGATCCCCAGCACTTTGCCGTCGCTGGTAACGGGCGCCTCCACATACTCGGTATGCGCGCGGCCATGGGTGGTCGCGACGAAGTTCTCGCTGCGCGTCTCCGTCCAGCTCACCGGAAGCCCGAAATGTCTGGAGGCGAACGCCACCAGCACCTCTTCCGCATAGAAGTGCATCTTTGCGCCGAATCCGCCACCGATATCGGGCGCCACGATCCGGACCCGGTGCTCGGGCCAGCGCAGGGTCTCCGCCAGCCAGCGTCTCGACATATGCGGAACCTGGGTCGGGACGATAAACGTCAGGCGCTCGTCGACCGGGTCGAAGTTCGCGCACAAGGCGCGCGGTTCGAGCGGGCTTGGAATCAGCCGCTGGTTCACCAGGCGGATCGAGACCACCCGGTCGGCCCGTTTCAATGCATCCTCGTAGCTGCCGCCTTTGAGCCGGAATACGCCGATGCGATTGCCGGGCACGTTATCGTGAAGCTGGGGCGCGGTGTCTGACAGCGCTGCTTCCGCATCGACGACAGGTGGCAACGCTTCGTAACCGACTGCGACCAGTTCCGCGGCGTCCGCGGCAATCTCGCGGGTCCGGGCCACCACCATCGCCACGGCTTCCCCTACGTACCGCACCCGCTCGGCCGCAAGCGGAGGATGCGGCGGCACCTTCGAATTGCCCACGACCCAGTTCGGCCGGATGTCGCCAACCTTGCCCTGGATGTCCGCATAGGTCAGAACACCGATCACGCCGGGAAGCGCGCGCGCGGCCGAGGTATCGATCTCGCTGACAACGGCATGGGCATAGGGCGATCTGACGAAGGCCGCGAAGACCATGCCCGGGAACTGGTGGTCATCCGTAAACCTGCCCTGGCCGCTCATCAGGCGCTTGTCCTCACGGCGGCTGACCGACTTGCCAATGTACTTCGTTGCACTTCCGTTCAGTGCTTCGCTCATCTCAGGCCTCCTCATGTGTGGCGGACGGCGTTCGCTGCAGCCGGGTCGCGGCAAGAAGAACAGCATCGACGATGTTCTGATACCCGGTGCAGCGGCACAGGTTGCCGTGCAGCGCTTCCCTGACATCGCTTTCGGCCGGCGCAGGCTGGTGCGCAAGCAGCGCTCGTGCCGCAAGCAGCATTCCCGGCGTACAGAAGCCACACTGCAAGCCATGAAGTTCGTTGAAGGCTTGCTTGAGCACGGCTGTCGTGTGGTCGTGCTCCATGCCTTCAATCGTGTGCAGCTCGCAGCCGTCAGTCTGGGCGGCAAGTACGGTGCACGACTTCACGGTCGTTCCGTCGACAAGCACCGTGCAGGCTCCGCACTGGGAGGTGTCGCAACCGATGTGAACGCCGGTCAGGCGTTTCTGGTCCCGCAACAAGTGCACCAGCAGCCGCCTTGGCTCTATCTCGGTGGTACCTGTTACGCCATTGATGGTGTTTTCAATTTTCACAGTCGCCTCTGTGTCTCCGTTAGCACCTTCAGCATCGGCACCCGTGGTGCCTATAGTATTACGATCATCATACTAAAGGGGCAAAAAAAATTCCGGTGTTCTTCCCAGAGCTGCCGAAGCTCATTCAGCGGAAGTTGCCAGCGAACCACCGGGACTTGCCTCCTGGCTTACCAGCTTTTCAAAGCGGGAAAAGAACTCCGCCAGGAACTTGTTCGCCACTGAACCCACCAGACGGGACCCGATCTGTGCGAGCTTTCCTCCCATCTGCGCTGCGGCCACGTAGTGCAGGGAAGTGCCGCCCTCGACGTCTTCCAGACGGATATCGGCGCCCAGCTTGCCGAATCCCGCGACGCCACCGCTGCCGCTGCCTTCGATGTGATAGCCGATGCCCTCCTGGTGGCCGGTAAATCGGGCCGTGCCCTTGAAGCGTGCCTTGATCGGTCCGACGGCCGCCACGATGACTGCGTCATAGTCTCCGTCATCCGCCTGCTGGTATTGCTCACATCCCGGCAAACACCGCTGGAATGTCGCCGGATCGTTCAAACGTTTCCAGACCTCTGCCCTGGAAGCCTTGATTACCTGTGCGCCAGTAAATTCCAATGTTTCCCCCTTTCGGTTTCTGCTACTTCCGTCACAGCGGCCGGCCCGAAACCGCGAACCTCCGCGCCGCTTCGTCACCGCATGGCCGAACATCAATCTATCCAGCGTCTATATCGTAGGGAGCGCGTCAGCGAGCGTCAAGGAACGGGAAGCCATTTACGCCTAGTGGTAACCCTAGCAACGAAAGCCCTTTCGCTCATCTGGCTGGCACTGCAGTGCCCATACAGGAACAGGCTGGTAAACCCGAAATTGCCCAAAGACTTCTTGACGCGGCCAAGACCGCAATCCTAGGATGTAGACAGTGGATACACCGAGCACCAACACCGACCGCGACTAGCGCGGCAAGGCAGGCCAGGCGTCCAGCCCTTTCAACCCTGCCCACCTTTGTTTCAGTCCCCGGCGCACGCTCCAATGTATCCACTGTCTATATTCGATTCAGCCGACTTAGAACGCCGGCCCCATCCACGTCAAAGGAGAACCCATGTCTCGTGCAGTGATCGTTTCATTTGCCCGCACCCCGATCGGCAAAGCCACCCGAGGCGCCTTCAACATGACCCATGGCGCAACCATGGCCGGTCATGCCATTCAGCATGCCGTCCAGCGTGCGGGGATTGACGGCGCGGAAGTCGAGGACATCATCTTCGGCTGCGGCCAGCCCATCGCCGCCACCGGTGGCAACGTCGCCCGGCAAGGCGGCATCCGCGCGGGCCTGCCGGTGTCCGTCAGCGGCACGACACTGACCCGCTTCTGCGCGTCCGGCTTGCAGGCAGTCGCCTTTGCCGCACAGCGTGTGCTGATCGACAAGGTGCCGGTAATGGTGGCGGGTGGCGTCGAATCGATCAGCCTGTCACAACCGGTCACGCTGAAGGTTGCCCAGCAGGAAGCGTGGCTGGCCAAGAATCGCCCCGATGTTTACCTGCACATGATCGATACGGCCGAAATCCTCGCCGAGCGCTACGGCATGTCGCGGCAGCGCTCCGACGCGTTCGCGCTGCGCAGCCAGCAACTTACTGTGGCAGCTCAGAAGGCCGGCCGCTTCGCGGAGGAAATCGTTCCGCTGGCAACGGTCAAGTCGGTGAAGGACAAGGTGACCGGCGAGACGTCGACGGCGGAGTTCCTGCTCGAGGCGGACGAAGGTGTCCGTGCCGACACCACGCTGGCAGGACTGAGCGTGCTGCCTGCCGTAAAGGGCGAGGGTTACCAGGTGACGGCCGGCAATTCGAGCCAGTTGTCTGACGGGGCCGCGGCGCTGGTGGTGATGTCCGAACGCGAGGCCGAACGGCGTGGCCTGGAACCGCTGGGCTACTTCGTCAGCCTGGCCACCGCTGGGGTGGAGCCGGACGAAATGGGCGTCGGCCCGGTCCGCGCAGTCCCGCGCCTGCTCGAACGCAACGAGCTTTCCATCGATGACATCGACCTGTGGGAACTCAACGAAGCCTTTGCCTGCCAGGCGCTGTATTGCATTGACCAGCTTGGCTTGCCGCTGGAGCGCGTCAACGTCAACGGCGGCGCGATTGCCGTCGGTCACCCGTATGGCATGACGGGCGCGCGCCAGGCCGGCCACATCTTGCTGGAAGGACGCCGCCGCAAAGCCAAGTATGGCGTCGTGACCATGTGTGCCGCCGGCGGCATGGGCGCGGCAGGCCTGTTCGAGTTCATCCACTAAGCATCCAAGAGAGACAACGGAGACACCGATGACCGACATCACCGAATACGACACCGTGTTTATCGACCGCGACGGTCCCTGCGCCGTCGTCACCATGAACCGGCTGGAAAAGTACAACGCGCTCAACACCGGGTTGCGCACCGACCTTTACGCGGCGCTGTCGTCGCTGATGACCGACCGGACGGTCCGAGGGATCGTTCTCTGGGGTGGCACCAAGGCCTTCGTGGCCGGCGGCGATATCCCTGAAATGCTGGCGCGCCGTCCGATTGAAGCCTTCGTCCCGACCAGCGGCGCGCCCGACCTGTGGGCGCTGATCCACCACAGCACCATCCCCGTGATCGCCGCCATTGCCGGGCCTTGCTTTGGCGGTGGCCTTGAGCTCGCGATGGCGTGCGACCTGCGCGTGGCTGCGGACAACGCCCAGCTCGGGCAGACCGAAACCAACGTTGGCCTGATACCGGGACGCGGGGGTACCCAGCGGCTGACCCGGCTGGTTGGCGCGACGCGCGCCAAGGAAATGATCTTTACCGGCGAAATCATCAAGCCGGACGAGGCTTACCGCATCGGCCTTGTCAACAAGGTGGTGCCTGCGGGCGAATTGCTGGCAGAGGCGAAGGCCTATGTGCACCGTATTGCCGAGAAGTCTCCGCACTCGATCGCGATGGCCAAGCTGATGATCAACAACGGCCAGGATGCCACGCTCGATACGGCGCTGATGCTGGAACAGCTGGCCTTTGCCACGCTCTTCAGCACGGAAGACATGCACGAAGGCGGCGCAGCGTTCCTCGACAAGCGCCGTCCGGTCTACCGGGGAGTCTGATCATGACCCAGCTCAACACACGTGTGCAGGCTGCGGCCACCCTCGCGCAACCAGACCCCTACCGCCCCCGGCTGACAGTGACCGCGCTTGCCGATATCCGGCGCTTCGAGCAGACACCGCTTTCCGACCGGCGCCTGCCCGACAGCACTTACGAGCTGCTGCGCCTGGCGCGCGACCGTGCGCCCGAGGCGCCCGCGCTGCATTACTTCACCTCCGGCGACGAGTTGGCCCGGTCGGTCACCATCACCCATGCGCAGATGTTCGGACGCATCACGCAGACCGCCAACCTGCTGCACTCGCTTGGCCTGGGTCCGGATGACGTCATCGGGGTGCTGATGCCCGTGACGCCAGAGTCGCAGTATGCGATCTGGGGCAGCGAAGCGACCGGCATCGCCTGCCCGGTCAACTGGATGCTGGAGCCCGAGATTATCGCGGCGCTGCTGCGCAATGCCGGAGCCAAGGCGGTGATCGCCTATGGCCCCGACCCGGATATCGAAGCCTGGAACAAGGCCATGCTGGTACGGCGTGAACTGCCTGACGTGAAGCACTGGATCAAGGCCGGCGGCGGTAAGGCAAGCGAGGAAGGTATCTTCGACCTCGACGCCAGCGTTGACCGTTTCGATGACGAGGCGCTTGACAGCAGACGGGTGTTCTCGCCGCAGGATACGGCTTCGATGTTCCATACCGGGGGCACCACCGGCACGCCCAAGCTTGCGCTGCACACGCATGGCAACGAAGTGTCGATGGCATGGGTCAGCGCGATGCAGATCGACGTGCAGCCTGAGGACGTACGCGTCTGCGGGGTGCCGATGTTCCACGTGACAGGGGTGCTTACCAATTGCCTGATGCCGCTGGCCCGCGGCGCATCGGTGGTGCTGCTGACGTCCAGCGGCTGGCGTGATCCCTCGGTGATCCGCAATCTCTGGCAGATCGTCGATCACTTCGGGGTCACCGCGCTGGGCATGGTCCCCAGCGTGGTCAACATGGCGCTGAATATTCCGATCGGCGACGCCGACATCAGCTCCCTCAAGGCGGCCAGCTGCGGTACGGCGCCGCTGTCGGTGGCCGTCGCCGAGGCGTTCGAGCAGAAGACCGGCGCGATGATCTTCGAGGGATACGGGCTGACTGAAGGCACCGCGCTCAGTGCAACCAACCCGCGCTATGGCCAGCGGCGCATCGGCTCGATTGGCCTGCCCATGGCCTACCAGGAGATGAAGGTCGTCAAGGTCGCCGCCGGACACATCCAGCGCGAATGCGAGCCGGGCGAACCTGGCATCGTGGTGGTGCGCGGTCCCAACGTCTTCGGCGGCTACCTGAACCCCGAGCAGAACAAGAGCATCTGGTTCGAAGGCGGCTGGTTCAATACGGGCGACCTGGGCTATGTGGACGAGGATGGCTACTTCTGGCTGACCGGCCGGGCCAAGGACCTGATCATCCGCGGCGGCAACAATATCGATCCGCGCATGATCGAAGAGGCGCTGTATCGGCACCCCGAGGTGTTCGATGCCGCCGCGGTCGGCCTGCCTGACGCGCATGCCGGTGAACTGCCGGTCGCGTATATCGCGCTCAGGCCGGGCAGCACCTTCCCGCTCGGCCGCATCAAGCACTACGCCTACGAGGTGATCCCGGAACGCGCCGCCGTGCCCAAGCAGTTCTACCTGGTCGACGCCATCCCCAAGACTGCCGTCGGCAAGATCCAGAAGAACACGCTGCGCAGCGACGCAGTACTGCGGGCGCAGCGGCAGATGCTTGCCGAGGTCAACGCGGATACGCCGGTGCCCCTGGTTGATATCCGTATCGAAGACCGGGGCGACCAGGGCATCCTGTCCACGCTGGTGCTGCCCGCCACCCTGAGCAACGAAGATCGGGAGATCGCGGTGGCAACCATCGGCAAGGCGTTCTCGACGCTGACCATCAAATACGCGGTGGTCTACGAATAGCCCGTTCACCGAAGCAGGGCCTCGCCAGAGGCAGTGCAGGCCGGCAGCGCCTCACCCCGACGTATCCGTCACCACGGGTATGAGCTGCCGGCTTGCAGAACCAATAATGGAGACAACCATGACTATCCAGCTTTCGCGCCGGCGCCTGCTGCAGGCGGCGTGCGGCGCCGTGCCGGCAATGCTTGTGCCATCCTTGCTGCGGGCTGAAGCGCCCTATCCGGGCAAGCCGATTGTCGTCAAGGTCGCATTTCCCGCTGGCGGCCCGGCGGACGATTCGATTCGCGCTGCGGCTGTTGTGATGAAGAGGAGCCTGGGGCAGAACGTCATTGCCGACAACCTTCCCGGCGCGAGCGGATCGATCTGCGCCATGAACGTGCTGCGCGGCGCCAACGATGGCTACACCTTGCTGGGCACGACCGGCATCGATTTCCTGGTCGCGCCACTTACCATCGCATCGGCGAAGTATTCGCCGGAGAAGTTCAGGCTGGCGGGCTTCAGCGGGATTTCGGACTTCATCCTGGTCTCGAATCCCTCGTTGTCGTTCAAGAACGTCGACGAGGTCATTGCCTACGCGAAGAACCCGAAGAACCGCCCGCTGTCGCTGGCGCATTGGGGCCCCGGCTCGGCACCCCACCTGGTCGGTGCCGACTTCCAGGCCCGCACCGGCGTGCGCTTCCTGGAAGTCCCCTACAAAGGCGCGGCGCCGGTCACCAGCGACATCGCCGGTGCACAGGTAGACCTGACTTTCATTCCCATGGGAGGTCCGACTTACGGGATGATCAAGGCCGGCCGCTTCCGGCCGATCGGTGTCGCCAGCAAGGCCCGGCATCCGTCGTTGCCCGATGTGCCGGCGCTGTCGGAATACAAGGACCTGGCCGACTTCGAGTACAGCCAGTGGGCGGGCGTGCTGGCTCCGCCGAATACACCGGATGCCGTGACGGCACGGGTGGTGGAGGCCATGAATGCGTGGGTGGGCAGCCCGGAAAACCGTACCCGGCGCGCCGTCAATCTCCAGCGCGCGATCGAGCCGATGACCATGGCCCAGGCGCAAGCTTTCCTGAGCAACGAACACGCCAAGCTGACCCGCATTGCCAGGAGCCTCAGGCTGGCCGGGCAATAAGAACCCGCTTCATTCTGAAACGGGTTCTTCTATGGGGGCGAGGTTGTCAAGCCCCTTCAGTATTGGATTTCAGTCGCAGGCATAT